>JAOPWG010000454.1 GCA_025965775.1 Modestobacter sp.
GACGCCGGGGCCGGATCGCTGCGGGAGGCGATCACGCTGGCCAACGCCTCCGCCGGGGTCGACACCATCACCTTCGACCCGGCGGTGTCGGGCACGATGACGCTCAGCTCGGCGCTGCCCACCATCACCGAGGTGGTGACCATCACCGGGCCGGGCGCCGGTGTCCTGACCATCGACGGCGACTTGTCCCGGGTCTTCTCCGTCTCCGCCGCCACCTCGGGCACCCCGGGCACCACCACGATCAGCGGCCTCACCGTGACCCGTGGCGAGGCCTCCGCCGGTGCCGGGCTGTACAGCACCAACTCCGACCTGTCGCTGCTGGACATGACGTTCACGGCCAACCACTCGACGGGGTACGCCGGTGCGGTCTACGCCACCGCCGGCCAGGTCACCATCACCGGCTCGACGTTCACCGGCAACACCGCCGACAACGGCGGCGGGGCGTTCTACCTCGTCGGCGCCGACACGACCATCACCAGGGCCACCATCTCCGGGAACACCAGCCTGTACGGCGGCGGCGCCTATGTCTGGCAGGGCACCCTCGACGTCGTCGACAGCGAGATCAGCCGGAACAGGACCGACTTCGAGGGAGGAGGCATCTCCCTCCGTGGCGGCGTCGCGGCAACGGTCACCGGCACCACGATCACGGACAACCACACCGACGGCCGCGGTGCCGGCGTGTACGCCGACTACTCCGACGTGACGGTCACCGACTCCACGATCAGCGGGAACACTGCCGGCAGCGACGGTGGCGCGCTGTACCTCTACGGGGCGACGGCGACGGCGACGGTCTCGGGCTCGACGATCAGCGGGAACACCGCTGCCCAGGCGGCAGCCGTCTCCACCAACTACGGCTCCGACCTGACCATGACCAACAGCACGGTGACCGGCAACCAGTCGACCGCGGCGGTCTTCGCCCTGAACGACTACACCGGCCCGTATACGGGCAGCGCGTCGTTCGACCACGTCACGATGGCCGGCAACACCGGGACCGCGGGGGTGTCGGCGGTCAACCCGCTGCCGATCACCGTCGTCGACTCGATCCTCTACGGGACCGATGGGGGCAACGACCTGCAGGCCAACGGCTCGACGATGACCGTGTCGTACTCGCTGTTCGGTGCCACGGCTGACGTGACCGGCGGCAGCGGTGGCAACGTGGTCGGGGTGAACCCGCAGCTGGGTGCGCTGGCCGACAACGGCGGGCCGACGGAGACGATGCTCCCGGCGTCGGCCAGCCCGGTCATCGACGCCGGTGACCCGGCGTACGCCGCGACGACGACCGACCAGCGCGGCCTGGCCCGGACCACCGATGCGAAGGCGACCGGGACGGCGGTCACCGACATGGGTGCGGTAGAGGTGGCCGCCGCGAGCACGCCGCCCGGCGGTGGTGGGTCCGGCTCCGGGGGAGGAACCGGCTCCGGGGGCTCGGATGGGGCCGGGACCGGTGGGTCCGGGGCCGACGGGTCCGGTGGCACCACGACCGGGACGACGACCGGGACGACGACCGGCACCACGACCGGCTCGCCGGCCACGACGGCTGCGACCGCCACGACCGGGTCGAAGGCCTCCTCGCTCGCCTCCACCGGTACCGACACCTCGCTGCTGCTGCCGCTGGGTGGTGGCCTGGTCGTCGGCGGTGGTCTGCTGACGCTGCTGGGCGCGCGGTTCCGCCGTCGCCGGGTGACCGGAGCCGGTCCGGTCGGCTGAGCGGGGACCCGCTGCGGCGGGAGCAGATCAGTGATCCGGTGGGGTCGGGGACCGACGTCCCCGGCCCCACCGTCGTCTGCCCGTCGCGCTCTGCACGCGGATCGGTCGCACTGCTCGTGGTGCAACCCGTGCGGAGCGACAGGAGAGCGCGCAGAGCGACACCCGGACCGTCGATCAGTCGGTGCGGACGGCGGGGGAGCGGCGCGCCCGGCGGACGGCGACGACCGCCCACCCCGCCGCCACCACCCACACCGCGGCCGCGATCACCAGCAGGTTGCGGCCGTAGTCGCGGGGCAGGAACGAGGAGTTGAGCGGGTCGGCGCCGTAGCCGAGCACGAACGGCAGCGCGACGAGGGTCAGCACCCCGGTGATCGCGGCGGCCAGCAGGACCGGCGGCCGGGCGGGGCGGGGCAGCAACCGGGCGGCGAGCCAACCCAGCCCGATCCAGACCGGTGCGATGACCAGGTCGTGCACCAGTGCGCTGCCGATGAACCAGGTCAGCCACGAGCCCAGCGGCACCCGCCTGCCGGCGGTGAGCAGCCCGTGCGCGCCGTAGACCCCCGCGGCCAGGCCGGGCAGGAGGAACAGCCAGCGCCACCAGGGGGTCAGCGCGCTGGTGGCCGGCCGGTCCGGGTCGGCGGCGTACGGGTCGCCGGGCACCCGGCCGGCAGCCCGGTCGTCGTGGTTGCGGCCGGCCTCGGCGGACAGGCTCACGACCCGATCCCCCTACCGCCGGGCGCCACCCGGGTCACCCACTTGGTCTGCATGACCCCGGGGCGGTTGGGCGCGATCAGCCGCAACGGGTAGCCGTGGTCGGGGTCGAGGACCGAGCCGTCGAGGCCGGTGGCCAGCAGTGTGCGGGGGCTGCGGGCGTGCGGCGCGGCGACGGTGGACACCCGGTACAGCCCACCGGTCTGCAGCGACTCCACGGTGACCTGCGTGTCCCGGGGGAGACCGGCCGCTTCGAGCAGGTCACCGAGCCGGACGCCGGTCCAGGTCGCGGTGGCGCTCCAGCCCTCCACACAGGTGATCGGCAGCCGCTCGGTGCGCTGCGGGAAGGCCCGCAGGTCGGCCAGCGACAGCTCCAGCCGGTTCGGACCCTCGACCACCAGCCGGTAGTCCGCTCCGACGTCGGTGGTGCCGGCCTTCTTCGCCGTCTGCCGGACCGGCACCCCCTGCCGGCCGACGCCGGGCACCCGGGGGGACAGCACCGAGACCGGTGCCAGCGGTGACAGCGTCTGGCCCACGGTGGTCAGCGTGACCGCGGCGACGCCCAGGCCGGCGGCGGCCACGAACGCCCGACGCGGCACCGGGTTGCCCTCGGCGGCGTCGTCCACCGCCCGCACCTCGGCCGCCTGTTCCGGTGCCAGCCCGGCGACCGCGCCCGCCGAGCCGCGGCGGGCCAGCCCGCGGCGGATCTCCGGCGCCTTGGCGCCCACGTGCACGGCGACCGCGCCGATCGCGATCCAGCCGGTCCAGTAGTGCGTCGTGGTGAAGAAGAAGCCCCACGGGTACCACTCGGCGATGTTGATCAGGCCGGTGACCAGCTGCATCGTGCCGGCGGCGACCAGCACCAGGATCGACAGCCGGCTGATCGCGCGGGACGGAGAGCCGGCCGGTGGCCACTCGAAGAGCTTCGGGTAGACGGTCCACAGCTTGACCAGCAGCAGCGGGATCGACGCCAGCCCGGTGGCCACGTGGGTGCCCTGGGTGACCCGGTAGAGCCAGGACGGCGAGGCGGGCCAGACGAACCACCCGGCGGGGTGCTGGATGGCGTGGCTGATCAGGCCGGTGAGGAAGCAGACGGCGAAGGCGATCCCGAGGAGGGCGCCGGTGCGGGCGGCGCGGCGCTCGGAGTGCAGCGGGCTGGTGAACGTCCCGGAGCGGAACGGGCCGCGGCGCAGGCCGTCGGGCGGCCCGGGCAGCCGGGCGCCGAGCACCCGGTCCAGCAGCGCCGTCGGGGCGGCGGTCACGCGTCCTCCCCGCTGGCGCTCGTCGACCGCGTGCCGCTCGGTCACGGCGAGCCGGCCAGCCCGGCGGAGACCTCGTCGACGGCCTGGCGGGTGCGGCTGTCCGGCGGGCAGAGCGCGGCCACCGCGACGGCGTCGGCGAGGTGGTCGATGTCGGTGAGCGGCGGGAGGTCGACCACGGTCACCCCGGCCCGCTCGAGCGCGGCGCGGGTCAGGTCGGCGGTGTCCTCCCGGGACATCGGGACGTCGGTCAGCACTGCGGCCACCGCGGGGTCGTGCACGCCGAGGGCCCACCAGCCGCCGTCGGGGGCGGTGCCGAGCACCGCGCTACCGGGGCCGGCCGCGACGAGTCGCGCCAGGCAGCCGGTGAGCAGCCCGGGGGAGACCTGCGGGGTGTCCATGCCGATCAGGAGGGTGGGCAGCTGCCCGCCGGCCGCGCTCACGGCGTCGGCGGTCATCGCGTCGGCGAAGGCGCGTGCCAGTCGGGTGCCCAGGTCGCCGGCCACCTGCGGGACGACGTGGCAACCGGTCAGGTCCAGCTCGCCCGGGGCGCCGTCCAGGGCCACGGCCCGGCGGTGCACCGGCGTGGCCCGCACGACGTCCAGGGTGTCGCCGACGGCCGCTGCGGCGATCGCTGCGGCCTGCTCCGGCGTGCACGGCGGGGTGAGCCGGGTCTTGCTCCGGCCGGGCACCGGCGCCTTGGTGATCACCAGGAGCTGGGTGGGGCTGCGCCGCAGGGGAACCGGAACAGGATCGTCAGTCATCGGGCGAGCACCTTCCGCATGTCGTTGATGGTCCGCGCGGTGCCCAGCACCGTGCCGGTGACCTTGGACCTGGTGCCCTCGGCGCGCGGGGCGTAGCCGACGTCCACCTCGGCGAGCCGCCAGCCGCGGTCCGACGCCCGGGTCACCATCTCCAGCGGGTAGCCGAAGCGCCGGTCGGTGATCCCCAGGTCCAGCAGCGCCTGCCGGCGTCCGGCCCGCATCGGCCCGAGGTCGTGCAGCGCGACCCCGGTGCGCCGGCGCAGCATCACGCCCAGCGCGGTGTTCGCCACCCGCGCGTGCACCGGCCAGGCACCGCGCTGGGTCGGCCGCCGCCGGCCGAGCACCAGGTCGGCGTCGCCGGCCAGCACGGGGTCGGCGACCAGCGGCAGCTGCGCGGGGTCCATCGAGGCGTCGGCGTCGCAGAAGCAGACGACGTCGGCGGTGGCTGCCTCCAGCCCGGCGTGCGCGGCCGCGCCGAAGCCGCGCTGCGGCACGTGCACCACGACCGCGCCGGAGTCGGCGGCGATCTGGGCCGACCCGTCGGTCGAGCCGTTGTCGGCGACGATGGCGCGGTAGCCGGCGGGAAGTCGGCCGAGCACCCAGGGCAGGGCCGCTGCCTCGTCGAGGCAGGGGAAGACGACGTCCGGCACG
>JAOPWG010000069.1 GCA_025965775.1 Modestobacter sp.
GGCTGCCGGGCGGCGACGGGCCGGGGCGTCTCCTGCGGCGCTGCGCGATGTCCCTGGTCGCCCTGGTGGTGATCGGGGCGGGTCTGGTCGGGGCCGCGTGGGTGGGCGCGGGGTGGGGCGGCGCGCAGCCGGACCCCGTGCCGGCCGCCGGAGCGGTGGCGATCGGGCCGCACGCACCCGCTTCACCGGCGGCGGAGGCCCCGGAACCGACGCCCCCGGCACCGGCGTCGACGCTCACGCCGGTGGTCCCCGTCGGGCCGCCCGCCGCGTCGGCGTCGGCCGGTTCCGTCCCGGCCGACGCGGCCGGGTCCCCGTCGACACCGCCGGGAGACGGGCCGGACCGGGACGATCTGACCGGCTGGGCCGTCCTGCTGGGCCAGCTCTACGCGCGCCGCTCGGGTGCCTACGCCACCACGGACCCCGCCTGGCTGTCCGGGGTCTACACCGTCGACAGCGATCTGCTGGTCCGGGACCGCGACCAGGTGACGGCGCTGGCCACGGGCGGGGAGACGGTGGTGGGCTTCACGCCTACGGTGCGCCAGGTGACCGCGGTGTCCGGGGACGACCGCTCGGTCGTCGTCGACCTGGTGGACGAGGTGCCCGCCTACCGGGTCGTGCCGGTCGTGGAGCCGGGTGGTCCGGGCCGGGAGGTGACCGGTCGCGTGCCGGCGGCGGTACGAATGACCCTGCGGCACACCGGAGAGGGCTGGCGCATCGTCGATGCGGCCCGGCGGGACTGAGGCCATGGCGGTGACGTCCCGCTCGGCGGCTGCGGTGAGCACCTGAGTCGCGACCGTCGCCGCTCGTGGCGACCCATGCGCGCCCCGGTCCGCCGGCGGCCGCCGCCGGTAGGTTCACCGCCCATGACCCGAGTGGACGAGCAGGGGCGTCCGGAACCTCCCCTCGCGGCCGACGAGACCGGCACCATCCTGGGCTTCCTCGAGTACCAGCGGGCGACCCTGGCGTGGAAGTGCGCGGGACTGGACGCAGCCGGGCTGAGCGCGACGGTCGCCGCCTCGCCGATGACCCTGGGCGGGATGCTCAAGCACCTGGCCTACGTCGAGGACTACTGGTTCTCCCGCCGGCTGAACGGGCGGGACCCGGAGCCCCCGTGGGACACGGTGGACTGGCAGGACCCCGTCTGGGACGGGTGCTCGGCCGCGGATGACTCACCCGAGCAGCTCCATGCGCTCTGGCAGGACGCCGTGGCCCGTTCCCGATCCCTGGTCGCGGAGGCGCTGGCCGACGGCGGCCTGGAGCGGCCGGCCCGGCAGGCCTGGCCGGACGGGACGTCGCCCAGCCTGCGCTGGATCGTGGTCCACATGATCGAGGAGTACGCGCGGCACAACGGCCATGCCGACCTGCTCCGGGAGTCGGTGGACGGGCTCACCGGGGAGTAGCTGCCCGGGCCGACAGCCCCGGTCCCACGAGCCCCGGCGTTCTCCCGGACCGCGTACCGACGCCGGCAGTGCTGTTCGGCTCGGGGTGTTGCGCAGCGGGCATGGTCAGCTCGCCCGCACGGCCGCCTGCAGCGCCGCCTCGAGATCACGGTGGGTGAACTCGAACCCCGCGGCGGTCAGCGCGGCGGGCACGGCACGCTGGCCGGCCAGCACGCCGACGCGGGCGAACTCACCGAGCACCACCCAGAGGGCCGGGCCGGGCACTGGCAGCACCGCAGGCCGGTGCACCACCCGGCCGAGGGCCGCGGTGAACTCGGCGTTGGTCACCGGCGTGGGGGCGCTGAGGTTGACCGGCCCCGAGACCGGCGCGGTCAGCAGGAACCGGATGGCGTCCACCTCGTCCTGCAGGCTGATCCACGGCTGGTACTGCCGGCCGGACCCCAGCCGACCGCCCAGGCCGAGCCGGAACAGCGGGAGCATCCGCCCCAGCAGCCCGCCGGGACCGAGCACCAGTCCGGTGCGCAGCAGGGCCACCCGCACGCCCGCGCGGGCCGCCGGCTCGGTGGCCGCCTCCCAGGCGAGGCAGACCTGGGCCAGGAAGTCCCCGCCGGCCGGCGCGGACTCGTCGACGACGCGGTCACCGGTGTCGCCGTACCAGCCCACCGCGGACCCGGACAGCAGCACGCGCTGCCGGCCGGGGTCGACGGCCGCCGCGTCGGCCAGCGCCTGGCTGATCGTGGCGGTCCCGTCGACCCGGCTCTCGAGCACCTGCCGCTTGTGCTTCGCGCTCCAGCGGTGGTCGGCGACGCCGACGCCGGCCAGGTGCACGACGGCGTCCACGTCAGAGAGCAGGGCAGGGTCGATCCGCCGGTGCTGGGGATCCCAGCGGTGCTCGTCCGCCCGTCGCGGGGTCCGCCGGACCAGACGGATGACCTCATGGCCGTCGCCCACCAGAGACGGCACCAGCCGGCTGCCGATCAGACCGGAGGAGCCGGTGACCGCGACCTTCACAGGGACCTCCTGGGCTGGCGTGCAGGGCCGGGCGACGACGACGGGCGAAGGCGGTGGAGACGACGACGGGGCCCCGGCGCATCCGCCGGGGCCCCGTCGCGGCAGGTCAGGAGAGTCCGAGCTCGCCGTGGAACTGGCCGGCTTCCAGGCGCTCGCGCACCGTGGTGAGGAAGCGGGCCGCGTCGGCCCCGTCGACGATCCGGTGGTCGTAGGTCAGGGCCAGGTAGACCATCGAGCGGACCGCGATGACCTCCCCGAGCTCTGAGTCCTGGACCACGACAGGCCGCTTGACGACCGACCCGGTGCCCAGGATGGCGACCTGGGGCTGGTTGATGATCGGGGTGTCGAACAGCGCACCGCGGCTCCCGGTGTTGGTCAGCGTGAACGTGCCGCCGCCCAGCTCGTCCGGGGTGATCTTGTTCGTGCGGGTGCGCTCGGCGAGGTCGGCGATCTTGCGGGCGATCCCGGCCAGGCTCAGGTCACCGGCTCCCTGGATGACCGGCACCAGCAGGCCGCGCTCGGTGTCGACCGCGACGCCGAGGTTCTCGGCGTCGTGGTACGTCACCGTGCCGGCCTCGAGGTCGACCGAGGAGTTGACGCTCGGGTGGGCCTTGAGCGCCTCGACCGCGGCCTTGGCGAAGAAGGGCAGGAACGACAGCTTCACCCCCTCGCGGGCGGCGAAGTCGTCCCTCACCTGGCTGCGCAGCTGCGCGATCCGGGTGACGTCGGCCTCGACGACGGTGGTGAGCTGGGCGCTGATCTCCAGCGACTCGACCATCCGGCGGGCGATGACGGCCCGCAGCCGGGACAGCTTCTCCGTCCGGCCGCGCAGCGTCAGGTCCGGGCTGGCGGCAGACGAGGGCTTGGTGACCGCCGGGGCCGCCGAGGCGGCCGGGGCCGACGGAGCAGCCGCGGCCGGAGCCGGTGCCGCCGCGGCGAGCACGTCCTGCTTGCGGATGCGGCCACCGACGCCGGTGCCCGTCACCGAGGACAGGTCGACGCCGTGGTCGGCGGCCAGGCGGCGCACAAGCGGGGTCACGTAGGCGCCCGCACCGTCACCAGCCGGAGCCGGAGCCGGAGCCGGAGCCGGAGCCGGAGCCGGAGCCGGAGCC
>JAOPWG010000087.1 GCA_025965775.1 Modestobacter sp.
TCGCCCGCCCGCTGCTGAACGCCTTGTGGCCGGAGCTGTCCGGGTTCGTCCAGCCGCTGTCCGGTGAGTACGCCGGCCGGCGCGAGCTGCTGGAGCAGGTGCCGTTCGTCTCCCACTACGGCGTCGAGCTGGGGCTGCTGATCGACCTCGCAGAACTGGCCGGGACCGACGCGCTCGCGCAGGTCGACCTCGGCACCCGGCAGCACACCCACCAGTCCGACGCGGCGCTGGGCCGGATGGCCGGGCAGGTGCTGCAGACCGCCCTGGCCCGCTGCCCCGGGGTGGCGGTGCCCAGTGACCGGCTGGTCCAGTTCGTGCGCACCGGCGGGGACATCGAGCCGGTGACCTGGGACGTCGGGGTGGTCCAGCGGCCGCCGATGCGATCGGTGCCGGCCTACGCGGCCCGCCGGGCCGCCCGGGCATCGGCGCGCCGGGCATGAGGATCCTGATGGACGCCGGCCCCTGGCTGCCGGTCCCGCCCCAGGGCTACGGCGGCCTGGAGAACGTCGTCGCCACGCTGACCACCGAGCTGCGCCGTCGCGGGCACCGCGTCGTCCTGGCCACCGTCGGGGACAGCCGGCAGGCCGCCGACGGGCGCGTCTGGGCCTTCACGACCGGTCAGTTCCCGCGGTTGGCGGCCTCCTACTCCGACGTGGTCGGGGCCGCGCACGCCCACATGCAGATGGTCCTGGCCGAGATCCGCCGGCAGGCTGCGGCCGGGGACCCGTTCGACCTCGTGCACAGCCACCTGGAGGTGGTCGGCCCCGCGGTCCTGGCGGCGCTCGGGGACGCCGTGCCGCCCGTGCTGCACACCCTGCACTGGGACCTGCGGCGCAATGCCGACTTCTACGAGTCCTTCGCCGGTGCCGGCAGGGTGTTCTTCGCCGGTGTCTCGGACTCCCAGGTGCGGCGGGGGCCGGCCCGGCTGCGGCGCCAGACCCTCGGGGCCGTGCCGCTGTCGGTGCCGATCCCCGGCGGCCTCCCGGCCGGTCCGGGCGAGCGCACCGCGTCGGTGCTGATGCTGTCCCGGCTGTGCGAGTTCAAGGGCACCGACGTCGCGCTGCGGGCCTGCCGGGCGGCCCATGTGCCGCTGGTGCTGGCCGGGCCGGTCGGAGGTCAGCCGGACCGGGCCGCGCTGGACGCCGCCCTCGCCGACCCGAGCAGCCCCGTGCGCGGCTACCCCGACGTCCAGTGGTTCCTGGAGCACGTCGCCCCGTGGCTGGACGGCGACCGGGCGCGCTGGGTCGGCAGCGTCCAGGACCCGGTGAAGTCCGAGCTGCTGCGCCGGTCGCGCGCAGTGCTGTTCCCGCTGCGCTGGGACGAGCCGGGTGGCACGGCTGTCTGCGAGGCGCTGGCCGCCGGCACCCCGGTGGTCGCGATGGCCCGTGGCTGCCTGCCGTCGCTGGTGGACCACGGGGTCACCGGTTTCCTCGCCGAGGACGAGGCGGACTTCACCGCGGCCCTGGGGCGGCTGGACGACCTGGACCCCCGGGCCTGCGCGGCGACCGCCCGGCGCCGCTTCGCCCCGGCGGTCATGGCCGACGGCTACGAGGAGCTCTACACCGAGGTGCTGCGCCGGGCCGCGGCCCGCGGTCGCACCACCGTGCTCGTGCCGCGGGCCCGGGAGGGTGGGTCACCGGTCCGGTGACCGCCCGGGACGCCGTCGGGCGCGCCGGTCAGCTCACCGGTGCGGTGAGGTCGTACATCGTGAGCCCGCCGATGGTCTGGGCGGTGAAGGTGGTGGCCACCCAGGTCGCGATCTGCGACGAGGCGCTGCTGCCACCGTCGCTGGCCATCCCCATCCCGCCAGCGATGAACCAGTGGACCTCGCCGGCGGCGACGTGGGCCTGGAACTGCGTCAGCGTCGGTGAGGGGTCACTGCCGTTGAACCCGCCGATGGCCATGACCGGGTCGCCGGTCGCCAGCTGGTAGCCGGCCGCGTTGTTCGCGCCCACGCTGGCGGCCACCCAGGTGTAGGACGACGCGTTCTGGCTCAGCGCGGCGACCACCGTGGCGCTGGGCTCGGAGGCGCCGAGCAGGCCACCCATGCCCCCACCCATGCCCCCACCCATGCCGCGACCCATGCCGCCGGTGGTGGTGCCGATGCCGGGACCCTGGGCCGTCGTCCCGCCGGTGGTGCCACCCGCGGTGCCGCCGGGGAACCCGCCCGCCGGTGGCCGGCCGCCCGCGAACGCGCCGCCCGGGCCGCCTGCGCCACCCGGACCCCGGCCCATGCCACCGCCGGGCCCGCCGCCGAAGCCACCCATCGACCCGCTGACCGTGGGTCCGGCGGTGACGATCGACCCGGTGTGTGCCGTTCCCACCGTCTGCACCGCGTAGGCGGCGGGGCCTCCGACGCCGGCGAGCACGCCGAGGGCGAGGACGGCCGCGGCCACGGCCCGGCCGGCCCGGTGGGTGACCAGCAGCCCGAGGGCGGCGAGCACGCCGGCCACCAGCACGGTCCAGCGCAGCCAGGGCAGGAAGTCCACCGAGCGGGTCAGCAGCACGAACGCCCACACGGCGGTGCCGGCCATCGTCGCGGCGAGCACGATCCGCGCCCAGGCCGCGGCCCGGCGCTGCCACAGCAGGCCACCACCGATGCCGACGAGTGCGGCGACGGCGGGGGCCAGGGCGACGGTGTAGTAGGCGTGGAAGATGCCGGCCATCAGGCTGAACGTCAGGCCGGTGACCACCAGCCAGGTCCCCCAGGTGACCAGGGCGGCGCGGCGCACGTCGGTGCGCGGGGTCCGCCCGACGGCGACCAGCCCGGCGACCAGCAGCAGGAGCGCGGCCGGCAGCAGCCAGGCGATCTGGCCGCCCGTTTCGGCGTTGAACAGCCGGCCCAGGCCGGTGGTGCCCCAGTTGCCGGCACCGGCCCCGCCACCCCCGCCGACGCTGCCGGTCTCGTTGCCGGTGAGGCGCCCGAGCCCGTTGTAGCCCCAGATCAGCTCCCAGACCGAGTTGGTCTGCGAGCCGCCGATGTAGGGCCGCCACGACGCCGGGACCAGCTCGACGACCGCCACCCACCAGCCACCGGCCACGACCATGGCCGCGCCCGCGCCGAGCAGGTGCAGGAACCGGGTGCGCAGGGTCGTGGGGGCGGCGACCAGGTAGACCAGCGCGAAGCCCGGGACGACGAGCATCGCCTGCAGCGTCTTGGTGAGGAACGCGAAGCCGATCAGCACACCGACGGCGAGCAGCCAGCGCAGGCTGGCTTCTCCACGGCGCGGGTCGTCGCATACGCGGCAATGGCCATCAGCAGCACCAGCAGCGCGTCGGGGTTGTCGAAGCGGAACATCAGGACGGCGACCGGGGTCAGTGCCATCACCGCGCCGGCCAGCAGCCCGGCGCGCGGACCGACCACCCGGCGGACGGCGAGGTACACGACCCCGACGGTGGCCACGCCCATCAGCGCCTGCGGCACCAGCAGCGCCCAGGAGTTCAGCCCGAACAGCCGGACCGAGATCTCCATGACCCACAGGGAGGCCGGCGGCTTGTCCACGGTGATGGAGTTCGCCGCGTCCGAGGAGCCGTAGAAGAACGCCTCCCAGCTCTGCGAGCCCGCCTGCACCGCCGCGGCGTAGAAGGCGTTGGCCCAGCCGGAGGCGG
>JAOPWG010000090.1 GCA_025965775.1 Modestobacter sp.
GTGCCCCGCCGCGGCTAGGTGGACCGCGGCGCGCCCGCCGCGGCCTCGGCCATCCCGGCGAGCAGATCGGCCATCGCCGGGCGGGCCAGCCGGCCGGCGCTGTGTGGCGTGGAGTTGATCAGGCCGAAGACGGCGTGCGCCCGGGCCCGGCAGGCAACCGTCGAGGCCTGGGGGTGCAGCCGGGCGAGCACGTCGACCCACACCTCGACGTAACGGCGCTGCAGCTGCCGCACCTGCCGGGCGTCGCGGTCGCTCAGTGCGCCCAGGTCGCGGTCCTGCACCGTGATCAGCGCAGGGTTGTCCAGTGCGAAGTCGACCTGGAAACCGATCAGCGCGCGCAGCTGGTCGGCCGGATCGGGGCCGGCCGCGGCGACCTGTTCGCTGCCGCCGGCCAGCAGTCGCTCGCTGATCCGCAGCAGCATCTCGGCCAGCATCGCGTCCTTGCTGGCGAAGTGCCGGTAGATCGCCGGTCCGGTGACGCCGACCGCGGCTCCCACGTCGTCCACACCGACGCTGCGCGAGCCACGCTCGGCGAACAGCTGCGCCGCCGCGCGCAGGATCTGCTCCCGCCGGGAGGGCCGCGCGGCGTCGGCGTGCAGCGCGCTGTCCGGCTCGCTGGTCACACCCCTGAGGTTAACGGGTGTTCACGCTGGACCGACCTAGTGAACGGTGGTTAACCTCTGGGCGTGGATGCACCGGTGCTGCCCAGCGTCCCGCCCGCGGACCCGGCGACGGCGATGCGCAACGCCGCCGCCCACGCCGCGCTCGTCGCCGGGCTCACCGAACAGCTGCAGGTGGTGGCGGCCGGCGGCGGTGAGCGGGCCCGGGACCGGCACGTCGCGCGCGGCAAGCTGCTGCCCCGGGACCGGGTCGACGCGCTGCTGGACCCGGGCAGCCCGTTCCTGGAGCTCTCGCCGCTGGCCGCGCACGGTCTCTACGACGGTGACGCGCCGGCCGCCGGGATCATCACCGGCGTCGGTCGGGTGGCCGGGCGCGAGGTCGTCGTGGTCGCCAACGACGCCACGGTCAAGGGCGGCACCTACTACCCGATGACGGTGAAGAAGCACCTGCGGGCGCAGGAGGTGGCGTTGCAGAACCGCCTGCCCTGCGTGTACCTCGTCGACTCCGGCGGCGCCTTCCTGCCGATGCAGGACGAGGTCTTCCCCGACCGCGAGCACTTCGGCCGGATCTTCTTCAACCAGGCCACCCTCTCCAAGGCCGGCATCGCCCAGATCGCCGCCGTCCTCGGCTCGTGCACCGCCGGCGGGGCCTACGTGCCGGCGATGAGCGACGAGGCGGTCATCGTCCGCGGGCAGGGGACGATCTTCCTGGGCGGGCCGCCGCTGGTGAAGGCGGCGACGGGGGAGGAGGTCAGTGCCGAGGACCTCGGCGGCGGTGACCTGCACTCCCGGGTCAGCGGGGTCACCGACCACCTGGCCGAGGACGACGCGCACGCACTGCAGATCGTCCGCCAGATCGTCGGCACCCTGGGCCCCCGCAGTCCCCGCCCCTGGGACGTCGAGCCGGTCGAGGAACCGGTGTACGACCCGGCCTCGGTCTACGAGGTGGTGCCACCGGAGTCGCGCACGCCCTACGACGTCCGCGAGGTCATCGCCCGGCTGGTCGACGGCAGCCGGTTCGCCGAGTTCAAGCCGCTGTACGGGCCGACGCTGGTCACCGGCTTCGCCCGGTTGCACGGGCACCCGGTCGGGATCATCGCCAACAACGGCGTGCTGTTCAGCGAGTCCGCGCTCAAGGGCGCCCATTTCATCGAGCTGTGCGATCGCCGGAAGATCCCGCTGCTGTTCCTCCAGAACATCTCCGGTTTCATGGTGGGCCGCGACTACGAGGCCGGCGGGATCGCCAAGCACGGCGCCAAGATGGTCACCGCCGTCGCCTGCGCCCGGGTGCCCAAGCTGACCGTCGTCATCGGCGGCTCGTTCGGCGCCGGCAACTACTCCATGTGCGGCCGGGCCTACTCGCCCCGGTTCCTCTTCACCTGGCCCAACGCCCGGATCTCCGTCATGGGCGGCGAGCAGGCCGCCAGCGTGCTGGCCACCGTCCGCCGCGACGGCTTCCAGGCCCGTGGCCAGGACTGGCCGGCCGCGGACGAGGAGGCCTTCAAGGAGCCCATCCGGGCGCAGTACGAGCGCCAGGGACACCCCTACTACGCCACGGCCCGGCTCTGGGACGACGGCGTCATCGACCCCGCACAGACCCGCACCGTGCTGGGCCTGGCGCTGTCCGCCTGCGCCAACGCACCCCTCGAGGAGGTCGGCTATGGCGTCTTCCGGATGTGACGTCCCCGCTGGGGGCCATGCTGGCCGACATGGCCCCCGGCGGGGTTCAGACGCCGGCGATGCGGGGAGCGGTGGGGTCGGCGGTCGCGGACGCGGTCTCCCGCTGCACGTAGTCCTCGATCTGCTCGACGTCGTGCGCCGAGCGACGGCAGACCGCCAGCAGGTCGCTCATCTTGGCGACCTCCTCGATCTGCTCCTTGATGAACCACTGCATGAACTGGTCGGAGGCGAAGTCGTTCTCCCGGCGGGCGATGCCGATGAGCTCGTTGATCTGCCGGGTGACCCGCTTCTCCTGCTCCAGGGCCAGGACGACCGGGGACACGACGTCCTCGAAGGAGCAGACCGGCGCCGGGATCGCCGGGATCTGCACGCGCGCGTCGGCGTCCAGCAGGTAGCGCACCATCATCATCGCGTGGTTGCGCTCCTCGACCGCCTGGTTGAAGAAGAGCTGTGCGGTCTGCTGCATCGTCTGCTCGTCGTAGTAGATGGCGATCGCCAGGTACTGCTGGTGCGCGGCGAACTCGTGGCCGATCTGCAGGTTGAGCTGGTCGATGAAGGCATCGGCGGCCATGGGTGCTCCTGGTTCAGCGGGACGACGTCGTCGAGAACGGTAACGGCCGACACGCCGAACCTCTCGACGGGTGGCGTAGGTATGGCTAACCTCACCGCGTGGGAAAGTCGGCGAAGCTGCCCAAGAAGAAGTGCTGCCAGGACAAGCCGCGCTGCGGCCGGTGTCCGTTGCGTGCGCTCGCCGAGGGGACGCTCCCGCCCGGGTACACCGTCAAGAAGCGCCACCTGGTCAAGGTCGGCAAGGCCGACGCCGTGCTCGCGAAGAGCACCCGCAAGGCAGCCTGACCCCCGCCCCTCCGGGCGTCCGGTGCAGAGGACCCGGTCGGCGTTCCCGGGTCGGGGGCGGTGACCGTGTTCGACACCGTCCTGGTCGCCAACCGCGGCGAGATCGCCGTCCGGGTCATCCGGACGCTGCGGGCGATGGGCATCCGCTCCGTGGCCGTGTACAGCGACGCGGACGCCGGTGCGCTGCACACCCGGCTGGCCGACGTCGCCGTACCGATCGGCCCGGCGCCGGCGGCGCAGAGCTACCTGTCCATCGACCGGGTGCTCGCCGCCGCCGTCCGGACCGGTGCCCAGGCCGTGCACCCCGGCTACGGCTTCCTGTCCGAGAACGTCGACTTCGCCCGCGCCTGCGCCGACGCCGGCCTGGTGTTCATCGGTCCGCCGGTCGCGGCGATCGAGGCGATGGGCGACAAGATCCGGGCCAAGCAGACCGTCGCGGCGGCCGGCGTGCCGGTGGTCCCCGGCCGCACCGAGCCCGGCATGGACGACGCCGCGGTGGCCGCCGCCGCGGTCGAGGCCGGGTTCCCGGTGCTGCTCAAGCCCAGCGCCGGGGGCGGCGGCAAGGGGATGCGGATCGTCGGCAGCGAGGCGGAGCTGGCCGAGCAGATCGCCGGCGCCCGCCGGGAGGCTCGCAGCTCCTTCGGCGACGACACGCTGCTGGTGGAGCGCTACGTCGGCAACTCCCGGCACATCGAGATACAGGTCCTCGGCGACACGCACGGCACGGTGGTGAACCTGGGGGAGCGTGAGTGCAGCCTCCAGCGCCGGCACCAGAAGGTGATCGAGGAGGCCCCCTCGCCGCTGCTGGACGCCGCGGGCCGGGCCCGGATGGGCAGTGCCGCGGTCGAGGCGGCCCGGGCGGTCGGCTACACCGGCGCGGGCACGGTGGAGTTCATCGTCGACGCCGACGCACCCTCGGACTTCTTCTTCCTGGAGATGAACACCCGCCTGCAGGTCGAGCACCCCGTCACCGAGCTCATCACCGGCCTGGACC
>JAOPWG010000521.1 GCA_025965775.1 Modestobacter sp.
GGCGCCGCCCGGCCGACAGCGGGTCGGCCGGCCACACTCCCACCGGCCACTCGGCCAGCGCGGGGTTCTCGGCGTCGTCCGGGGGCGGGGGCGCCCAGGCATCGACCACGCCGGCGCCGGTCTCGCACGCCGCGCGCACCGCGTGCAGCAGCGAGGACGGCCCGCAGGGCTTCTTGCCGTCCCGCCACCAGCTGCCCGAGCAGATCAGCAGGTGCTTGGCCCGGGTGACCGCCACGTAGCCCAGTCGCACCTCCTCGGCCAGCCCGAACGCCTTCCACTCGGCGACGTACTCCTCGAGGGCGTCCCGCACGACGGCCTGGTCACCGGAGCCGGGCACCGGCAGGCGCAGCGCCGGCAGCTCGGCCCGGTCGGTGGCCCGCAGCTCCGCCGGCACGGCCCCGGGGTCGCGGATCCACGAGTCCGCCGCGTCGGTCCGCGCCGGGAACTGGTCGACCGTCATCCCGGGGACGGCGACGACGTCCCACTCCAGCCCCTTGGACGAGTGGCCGGTGAGCAGCTGGACCGCCTCGGGGTTGACCGCGACCTCCCCCGGCTCCAGCCCGCGCTCACGCACCTCGGCATCGGCGAGGTAGCCGAGGAAGGCCGGCAACGAGGGCAGCTCCGCCAGCTCGGTGAACTCGGCGGCCACCTCGTGCAGGGCGTCCAGGTGGGCCCGGGCGCCGCCCGGGGTCACGTCGGGATGACTGGCCAGCTCGGTCTCCAGACCCAGCGTGCGGACCACCTCGTCGACCAGGTCGGGCAGCGACTCGCCCAGCCGGGACCGGAGCCCGGCCAGCTCGGCGCCCAGCCGGCGCAACCGGCGGTGGCCCTCCGTGGAGTAGGCCTCGGGCCGGCCGAGGTCGTCGAGCGCCTCGATGATGCTGCCGCGCTCCCGCGGCAGGGCCGGGACCGCGGGCCCCTGGCCGCCGGGTTCCCCGTCGGCCGGCGCCTCCGTGGCGACCGGGGCCTCACCGGTGGTCGGGTACCCGGGAGCCGCCGCCCGCTCGCGGACGAGCGTGCGGGCCCGGGACTCCAGCGCCGCCAGGTCGCGCGGGCCGATCCGCCAGCGTGCCCCGGTGAGCAGCCGGCCCAGCGCGTCGCCTGCCGACGGGTCGACCAGCACCCGGAGGGTGGCGACCACGTCGGAGACCTCGGGGACGTCGAGCAGCCCGCCCAGGCCGACGACCTCCACCGGCAGCCCGCGCTCACGCAGCGCGGCCGCGATCCCGGGCAACTGCGCGCGGCGGCGGGCGAGCACGGCGACGGTGGGCCGGGTGATGACACCGCTGTCCTCCGGACGGCACCGCGGCGAGGGGCCGTCCCCGTCTGGCGCGGAGCCGCTCCCGCCACTTCTCGGGGAGGCCTCCGGCCCCCGCCTCGTCCTGCCGTGCCAGCAGTCGGCCAGCAGATCGGCCAGCGCCTCGGTCTCCTCGGCCACGGTCTCGTAGAGCCCGCAGTGCACCTCGCCCGGGCCGGCCACCGGCGAGGGCACGAGATCGGGTAGCGGCTGGTCGGGCTCGGGCAGCGCGGCAGCGACGGTGTTGGCGACGGCGAGGACGGCCCGGTCGTTGCGCCAGCTGGTGGACAGCGTCAGCCGCTCCGCGGGGCGGTCGGGCGTGCCGGGGAAGGTGCGGCCGAACCGCTCGATGGTCCCGGCGGAGGCGCCCCGCCAGCCGTAGATCGACTGGCGCGGGTCGCCGACAGCGAGCACCGGGTGCCCGCCGGGACCACCGAAGAGCGACTCGAGCATCCGCAGCTGCCCAACGCTGGTGTCCTGGTACTCGTCGAGCAGCACGACCCGCCAGCGAGCGCGCTCCCGGCGGCCGACCTCCGGGGAGGTGACCGCCACCCGGGCCGCGAAGGCCACCTGGTCGGCGTAGTCGATCGCCCCCGCCGACCGCTTGCGCGCCTCGAACGCCTCCACCATGGGCAGCAGCGCGACCCGGGCACGCTGGCGGGCGAGCATCTTCACGACCTCGGCGTACGGGCCCTTCTTCCTGCCGGCGTCCGGGTAGGCGTGCACCTGCTGCTCCAGCCGCGCCGTCCAGGCACGCAGCGCGGCCGGGGAGATGTCGTGCTCACCCAGCTCGGCGGCCAGCTGCAGCACGTCCTCGGTGGTGGTGACCAGGCCGAGGGCGACGTCGCTCATGTCGCCGGTGTGGCCGGCCACCACGGTGGCCGCCTGGCCCCAGCACATGGCCGGGCCGAGGACACCGGCGCCGGGTTCGACGCCGATCCGCAGCCCGTGCTCGGCGACGATCCCGGCGGCGTAGCCGTGGTACGTGGCGACGGTGGGCGCGGTGACGGCGAGCCGCTCGCGCAGCACGGGGTCGGTGTCGGGGTGGGTGGCCAACGCGCCCAGCCGCAGGCGGATCCGGGCGTTGAGCTCGCTGGCGGCCTTGCGGGTGAAGGTCAGCCCGAGCACCGCTTCGGGCGCGACGAGCTGGTTGGCGACCAGCCAGGCGACCCGGGCGGCCATCGTCTCGGTCTTGCCCGACCCGGCACCGGCGACGACCACCAACGGCCGGTCGACCGGCGCCTGCACCACCCCGGCCTGTTCGGGCGAGGGCGCGTGGGACAGCCCGCAGCGCGCGGCGACCTCGGCGGGCGTGAGCAGCTGTGGCAGCCGCGCCGGCTCCGGGGTGACCAGCCCGGGCAGGTCGAAGGCCAGCTGACCCTCGGTGTCCCCACGCGCGGTCACCGGGTCACCTGCCGGCCCGGTTCCTGCATGGGGCAGCTGCGGCGGAAGGCGCAGCGGTCGCAGTCGGCGTCGGTGCGGGCGACGAAGGTGCCCGCACCCATGCCCTCCCCCACCGAGGCCAGCAGCTCCCCCGCCCAGGTCTCCCGCGGCTCGACGTCGGCCGGCAGCGGGGGCTGCGCATGCTCCTTGGCCGCCTTCTGGCTGCCGCCCACCTGCAGCAGCGCCGCACCGCCGGTCGCGGTGCCGTGCTCGGCGAACGCCCCTTCGGCGACGGCCACCTGGTAGGCGGCCAACTGGCCGTGCTCCTCGACCGAGCGCGGCGCGGTCTTGCCGGTCTTGAGGTCGACGACCACCAGCCGGCCCTCGGCGTCGCGCTCGAGCCGGTCGACCTGACCCCGCAGCCGGGCCCGCCCGACGACGACGTCGAAGTCCTCCTCGGCGGCGACCAGCTCCCGGTCGGCCCGGGCGTGCCAGGCCACGAACTTGGCGAGCATCTCCTGCGCCCGGTCGCGCTGTCGCTGGTCGAACCACCCCGGTCCCAGGTCCAGGCCGTCGAGCTCGGCGTCCAGCACGGCTGGGGCGTCGGCGACCGGCAGCCCCTCGGCGACCTGCTGCGCCACGTCGTGCACCGCGGAGCCGACCGTTCGGGTGGCCTCCGGCGCCGCCTCCGCACCGACCGCGCCGAGCACCCACCGAAGCGGGCAGCGCTGGAAGGTGTCGATGGCCGAGGGTCGCACCGGGACGACGTCGGCGGGGTCGACCAGGGGCGCGTCGTCGGACAGCGGGGCCAACCCCCACCAGCCGGCCGGGTCGGCACCGGGCACGCGCTCCTCGGCCAGCCGGCGCAGCACGGCCGCCGCACTGGCCCGCCGGGGGGCCGGGGTGTGCGGGTCGGTGAGGTGACGGCGCAGCTCCGCGACGAGGGCGGGCAGCGTGAGCTGCCGGGGCAGCGGGGTGCGCGGCCGGACCCCGTCGGCACCGTCGCCGCCGACCGGTGGCCGCACGACCAGGTCCAGGAACCGGGAGGCCGTGGTGCCCGCGTCGCCGCCCTCGACGGCACCGTCGACGGCACTGACGACCAGCCGGCGCCGCGCCCGGGTGCAGGCGACGTAGAACAGCCGGCGCTCCTCGGCCAGCGCCAGCGTGCGCCGGTCCAGGTTCGCCGGGTCGGTGCCGGCGACGGCCTCCACCAGGTCCTCGGCGCCGAGCAGGCTGGCCCGGGTCCGCAGGTCCGGCCACAGGCCCTCCTGCACCCCGGCGACGCAGACCAGGTCCCACTCCAGGCCCTTGGCGGCGTGCGCGGTGAGCAGCCGGACGGTCTCCCCGGCCGGCGCCCGCGCCGCTCCGCTGTCGCCGGGCAGCTGCTGGGCGGACAGGTGCTCGACGAAGGCGGCCACCTCGGCGTGCGGCAGGCGGTCGACGAAGCCGGCGGCGGCGTCGAAGAGCGCGACCACCGCGTCCAGGTCGCGGTCGGCGACAGCACCGGGGGGCCCGCCCGCGGCGCTCGCTCGCCCCCAG
>JAOPWG010000027.1 GCA_025965775.1 Modestobacter sp.
GGAACCGGGCCGCGTGCCGGACCGAGACGCCCTCGCGTTCGACGTAGGCGGTCCCCAGGGCGGCGGCGTCCAGCAGCAGGTCGACCAGGTGGTCGTGCAGCAGGTTGACCTCGTCGACGTAGAGCACCCCCCGGTTCGCCGCCGCGAGCAGGCCGGGCTCGAAGGCCTTCACGCCCTCGGTGAGCGCCCGCTCGAGGTCCAGGGCGCCGACGACGCGGTCCTCCGAGGCGCCGACCGGCAGCTCCACCAGGCGCGCCGGGCGCGACAGCGACGGCTCGTCGGGGGAGTGGGGGCCGTCCGGGCAGCCCGGATCGGGGGCGGCAGGGGGGCAGGCGAAGCGGCAGCCGGCGACGACGTCCACCGGCGGCAGGACGGCGGCCAGCGCGCGCACCGTCGTGGACTTGGCGGTGCCCTTCTCACCGCGCACCAGCACCCCGCCGACGGCCGGGGAGACAGCGTTGAGCAGGAGAGCCAACCGCAGGTCGTCCATGCCGACGACGGCGCTGAAGGGATAGGTCACGAGGTGGAACCGAGCACGAGAGATCCTCTCCCCGGGTGTCCGCGCCCGGAGGTGGCAGGGGCGACGGCTGGAGTCTCCTGGCTCCCGGATCGGTGCCCGTCCCCGACCTTCCCGCCCCCGAGGGTGCAGTGGCCGTGCATGGGGTCGGACTCCCCGGTCACAGTGGCGGGACCGCGCCGGAATCGCACCGGGCTTCCTCCACCGCCGTCGCAGTTCGGGGCCATTCCACCACGGGGGCCCGCGTCGGCGCAGCCCCCGGCTTTGCCGCCGCGCACGGCGCCGAGCTCCGCCGCATCACCGCACCCTCACCCCGGGAGGGGTGTTGTCGGCTCGAGCCCGACGCGCGGGTGGGTGAGCTGGCTCGCCGGGGCAGAGTGTCGCGCGTGGACGGCGGACGGCGACGGCTGCTGGCCGACTGGGCCGTCGTCCTCGTCGGCGCCGTCGCGGTCGGAGCCGGTCTCGACCGGCTGGGCGTCCCGTCCGCCGCGCTGTTCGGTGGGCTCGTGGCGGGCCTGGGGCGGGCGCTCCTCGGGCGCCGCCGGCTGGTGCTGCCCAGGCCGGCCGGCCTGGGGGCCCAGGCGGTCATCGGCGTCTCGATCGGCGCCCTGGTGCAGACCGACACGCTGGCGACCATCGCCGAGCACTGGCTGCCGGTCCTGCTGGTCACGATCGGCACGCTGGTGGTCAGCCTGGTCGCCGGGCGGCTCATGGGGCTGCAGTCGGGGGTCAGCGCGGTCACCGGCGCCTTCTCGATGATCGCCGGCGGGGCGTCGGGGATCACCGCCATGGCCCGGGACCTCGGCGCCGACGCGCAGGTCGTCGCCGTCCTGCAGTACCTGCGGGTGCTGCTCATCGTCGTGGCGATGCCGGTGGTCGCCACGACGGTGTTCGGTGCCGAGGCCGCTGCCGGCGGGACGACGGCCGAGGGCGGTCCCGGGTGGTTCGCCGGGGTGCTGTTCACCGCGGCCTGCGTCGGGGTGGGGCTGGTGCTCGGGCGGGTCGGCCGGATCCCGGTCGGCGCCCTGCTCGGCCCGCTGGCGGTGGCCGCGGTGCTCGACCTGACCGGCCTGTCGCACGACGCGGCGGTCCCCGGGCTGGTGGCCTCGGCCGGCTTCCTGGCCATCGGCCTGCAGGTGGGGCTCGGCTTCACCCGGGACAGCCTGCGGGTGGTCGGCCGGGCGCTGCCGCTTGCGCTGCTGCTGATCGTGGCGGCGGTGACCGCGTGCGCCGGGCTGGGGGCCGTGCTGGCGCACATCGCGGGCGTGCCGGCGCTCGACGGCTATCTGGCGACCACGCCCGGTGGGCTGTACGCGGTGCTGGCGACGGCGACCGACAGCGGGGCCGACGCCACCTTCGTGCTCGCCGTCCAGGTGCTGCGGCTGTTCGTCATGCTCTTCTCCGCGCCACTGCTGGCCCGGTGGCTGCGCACCCGGGTGGACTGAGGCGGAACACGGCAACCCCGACCCGTGGTTGTCGTGGCGACCAACAGCAGGAGGAAATCGGTGGAGCTCGGCGTCTACACCTTCGGTGACGTGCTGCGGAACCCGCGGACCGGCACCACGATCAGCCCCCGGCAGCGGCTGGCGAACCTGCTGGAGGAGGTCGAGCTCGCCGACCAGGTGGGGCTGGACGTCTTCGGCCTGGGGGAGCACCACCGGCCCGACTACGCCGTCTCCGCGCCCGCGGTGGTGCTCGGTGCGGCCGCGGCCCGCACCTCGAACATCCGGCTGACCAGCGCGGTCACCGTGCTGTCCTCGGAGGACCCGGTGCGGGTCTTCCAGCAGTACTCGACCATCGACCTGCTGTCGGGCGGCCGGGCCGAGGTGATGGCCGGGCGGGGGTCGTTCATCGAGTCCTTCCCGCTGTTCGGCTACGACCTGGACGACTACGACGAGCTGTTCGCCGAGAAGCTCGACCTGCTGCTGGAGCTGCGCGAGCGCACCAGGGTCAGCTGGAGCGGCAAGCACCGCGCGGCGCTGGTCGACCAGCCGGTGTACCCCCGGCCGGTGCAGGACCCGCTGCCGCTGTGGGTCGCCGTGGGCGGCAACCCGCAGTCCGTCGTCCGGGCCGGTGCCCTCGGACTGCCGCTCGCGCTGGCCATCATCGGTGGTGAGCCGGCGCGGTTCGCCCCGCTCGCCGAGCTGCACCGCCGGGCCGCAGCCCAGTACGGCCACGGTCCGCTGCCGGTCTCGATCAACTCGCACGGCTTCGTGGCCGAGACCTCGCAGGCGGCGCACGAGAGCTTCTACACGACCTACGCCGAGGTGATGGACACCCTGGGCCGGGAGCGCGGCTGGGGCCCGATGAGCCGGGACCAGTTCGCCGGGCTGGCCGGCCTGCACGGCGCCGTCGTCGTCGGCAGCCCCGAGCAGGTGGCCGAGAAGATCCTGTTCCAGCACGAGGTGTTCGGGCACCAGCGCTTCCTCATGCAGTCCTCGCTGGGGGCAGCACCGCACCGGGAGGTGCTGCGCTCGATCGAGCTGCTGGGCACCGAGGTGGCGCCGCTGGTCCGGGCCGAGGTGGCCGGGCGGGAGGCGGTCGGTGCCGCGGCATCTGCCTGACCGGGGGCCGTTGCGCGCCTACCCTGGGCGAGGTCCGACCGAGCCGAGTGAGGGGATCCCGCTGTCCGACGACGTTGCCGCCGCGACGAGCACGAGCACCGAGGGCGCCGTGCTCCTGTTCGTCGGCGGACCCCTCGACGGGAGGGTGGAGGTGCGCGAGGCGCGACACGGCGCTCCGCTGCCCACGATCACCCACGTGCACCTGCACGGTGGCCCGAAGGTCGTGCACCGCTACGACCTGCAGTCGCTGGACGGGCAGGCCGGGGTCTATCAGCTGCGTCCGCCGGTGCGCCGGTCGGCGCACGACGAGTCCACCGCCGGCTGACCCGCGGGGCCGCCCCGGCGTCACCAGCCGTGGACCCGGCGCACCTCCGCGGCCACCTCCTCGAACCGTTCCCGGGCCAGGACGGCGCCCTCGCGCCGGACGTCGGCCGGGTCCAGCCGCAGGACCCGGTCCACGCGCACCTCGCTGGGGCGGCCCTGCCGGTCCCACGCGCCGCTGCCGACGTCGATCCAGGACCGGCCGTGCCGCGCCTCGTCCGCGGCGTCCGGGTCGTGGTCCTTGCTGCTGAGCATCAGGCCGAGCAGGGCGCCCTCCTGGCGGCCCACGACCAGCACCGGGCGGTCCTTGCCCCGGCCGTCGTCCTCCTCGTAGGGCACCCAGGCCCAGACGACCTCGCCGGGGTCGGGCCGGCCGTCGTCCCGGGGCCGGTACTCCAGGTCGATCGGCCCACCGCCCCCCTCGGCGCCCCGCCGCGGCGACGATGACCGCTGGGACGACGACGACGCGTCCGGCCGGGGCCGTCGTGCCGGCGTGGCCCGGGTCGGTCGTCGGCCGCCGCGCGTCCCGGCCGGGGTGTCGGTCGTGGCGCGCTGCAACGACCGCGTCCCCTCGCGCAGCACCACCGACGCCAGTCGTCCCAGCACGCTCCGCCACCCCCGGGTTGCCATGTCCGGGACGGTAGTCAGCACGGCCCGGACGATCGCGTCCGGTCGCCCCACGGGCGGGGGTCGCAGCCGGGGACACGCCTGGAGCAGATGGATTGCCCTGCGTCATCACTACATCGCGTTGCGTTGTCAGCGCGTCGCTGGACGTAGTCATGACACGCGTGTGACTCTTGTGACAGGTGGGGCGGTTTCTTGATACGAACCGGTCACACCTGGGGTTTGAACTGCCGATTCGGGGTCACACTCGTGCCGGCGGCTCGACCACCAGTCGCCACGGGGGAAAGAGCGCAGATGACCACAGCCCAGCCGGTCCGACCGGCTTCGCCCCTTGTTCCGCCCGTGCGCGCCAGCGCCCTCGCCGCATGGCAGCTCGTCGAGGACGCCCGCAACCGCGCCCCCGAGCGTCGTCCGCGCAACGACCGCAGCCGGATCCTCGCCCAGAGGGCCGTCGCCGACCGCCGGGCCGAGCGGGAGCTGCGCGCCGGCTGACCTCCTGCGGGTGTGCCCGCAGGCATGACTCAGGTGAGGCAGAGCTCGTTGCCCTCCGGGTCGGCGATGGTCGTCCAGTGATGCGGCCCCTGCTGCCCGGTGTGCAAGACCCTCGCGCCGAGGGCGACGAGCCGCTCGACCTCCGCGGCCATGCGGTGCCGGCCCACGTGGACGTCCAGGTGCACGCGGTTCTTGACCGTCTTCGGCTCGGGAACCAGCTGGAACAGCACACGGGGTGCGCCCCCGGTCGGGTGCCGGATCGCCGCGCCCTCCACCCACACCAGCTCGCCGTGATGGGTCGTCGTGTCGCTCTCGCGAGCGGACCCCTGCGCGATCATCGAGTGGATGAAGGCCTCGTCGCTGGGTTCTCGCTGCCAGCCCAGCGCCTCGGCCCACCAGTCGGCGAGCGGATGCGGAGCGGCGGAGTCGATCGTCACCTGGAAGTCGAAGGCCATGCCGGGACGCTAGGTCAGCCCACCGACAGGACGGGCCGCCTCAGAGCTCCTGGGCGAGCTCCGCGCGGATGGTCGCGTCGTCCGGCAGCGGCGTGGCGAGCTGGCAGTGGTCCTTGAGCACCTGCCCGAACGGGGCGAGCGACGAGCGCTCCACGCGGCCGGCCGGATCCCACAGACCCGAGCGCATCACGGCCTTGCCGCACTGGAAGTAGGCCCGCTGCACCCGCAGGACCAGCACCGAGCGGGGCGCGCGACCGAACTCGGTGAGGTCGATCCCGAGGTCGTCGGCGCCGACGAGCGACGTCGTCCCGAAGACCTTGAGCGTCTCCTCGACGCCGGGCACGAAGAACAGCAGCGCCGCCTTCGGGTTCGCCGCCAGGTTGCGCAGGCTGTCGACCCGGTTGTTTCCGGGCCGGTCCGGCAGGGCCAGCCGGTGCTCGTCGAGCACGTGCACGAAGCCCGGGTCCCCGCCGCGCGGGGAGACGTCCGGCCAGCCGTCGGCGTCGGCCGTCGACAGGGTGGCGAACGGGGACAGCGCGATGAACCCGGCGCAGTGCCGGTCGACGCGGTCGATCACCTTGTCCAGCACCAGCTGCGAGGGGGCGCGGTAGCCGTCGAGCACGTCGGTGCCGCTGGGCGGGGCGGCGACGGGGTCCACGTCATGACGGTAGCGGCCATCGCTGGGTAGCCTGCCCACCCGTGTCTGCGGTGTGGAGCTCCCCGGTCCGGTTCGTCGAGTGCGATCAGCAGGGCGTGGTCTTCAACGCCCACTACCTGACCTGGGCCGACGAGGCGGCGAACGCCTGGTGGGCGGCTCGCGGGCTGCCGTGGGAGGCGCTGGTCGAGCGGGGCGTCGAGTACTTCGTCAAGGCCAGCTCGCAGGACTGGACCTCCTCGGCCCGGTGGGGCGACACCGTCACGGTGGACGCCGAGCTCGACGCGCTGGGCCGGACCAGCCTGACGCTGCGGTTCACGGTCCGGGTCGGCGACCGGGCCTGCTGCGAGGTCCGCACTGTCTACGTCGCGACCGCCGGCGGCCTGCCCACGCCGTGGCCGGACGACGTCCGGGCGCGGGTCAGCGAGGGCTGAGCACCCCCGAGGGCAACAGCGGGAGTCCGTCCGGCGGCCCGGACTCGATCAGCCGCCACAGCGCGTCGGTGTCGGCATGATCGGCGACCAGGTCGCCGAGGGCGTCCAGCCGGGCCTCGCGGACGGCGGCGAAGTCGGTGTCGGGGGCCGGCACGAACCGGCGGCCGCTGACCCGGGCCACCTCGGTGAGGAAGGCGCGGCGGAACCCGTCGTCCTCCAGCGCGCCGTGCCACGTCGTCCCCCAGACCGACCCGGCGCGGGCGCCGTCCAGGAAGGGCTGGGCGGGCGGGTCCTGGGCGGTCCAGTCGACGGTGACCACGCCGTGGTGGATCTCGTAGCCGCGCACCTGCTGGCCGAGCGCCGTGCCGACCGGCCGGCCGAGGGTCTTGTGCGGTGCGAACCGGACGTCGGTGGGCAGCAGTCCGAGCCCGGGGACGACGCCGGTGCCGGACTCCACGTCGTCGGTGATGGTGCGGGCCAGCATCTGGTGTCCGCCGCAGATCCCCAGCACCGCGCGGCCTTCGGCGGCCCGGCGGGTGACGGCGTCGGCGAGCCCGGTCTCGCGCAGCCAGCCCAGGTCGGCGACGGTGGACCGGGTGCCCGGCAGCACGACGAGGTCGGCGTCGGCCAGCTCCTCGGGACGGGTGGCGTAGCGCAGCAGGACGCCGGGCTCGGCGGCCAGTGCGTCCAGGTCGGTGAAGTTCGACAGCCGGGGAAGCCGGGCGACCGACACCCGCAGCACGTCCTCGCCGTGCGGGGGCAGCGCCGGCCCGCGGGCGGCGTCGACCCCGAGGGAGTCCTCGACGTCCATCTCCAGACCGGACCGCCACGGCAGCACCCCCAGCGTCGGACGGCCGGTCAGCGCGGCGAGCTGGTCCAGTCCCGGGGCCAGCAGCCGCACGTCGCCGCGGAACTTGTTGACGAGGAAGCCGGCGACCAGCCGTTGGTCGGCCGGCGGCATCAGCGCGACCGTGCCGTAGAGCGCGGCGAACACCCCGCCCCGGTCGATGTCACCGACGACCACCACGGGCAGCTGCGCGGCGGTGGCCAGGCCCATGTTGGCGATGTCGTCGGCACGCAGGTTGATCTCGGTGGGGGACCCGGCCCCCTCGCAGACGACGACGTCGAAGCGGGCGCGCAGGTCGGCCAGGCTGGCGAGGACCTGATCGAGGAGGGCGGCCTTCATCGGCCGGTAGGACAGCGCGGTCACGTCGGCGACCGGCCGGCCCAGGACGACGACCTGACTGGAGTCGCCACCCCCGGGCTTGAGCAGCACGGGGTTCATCGCCGCCTCCGGCTCGACCCGGGCGGCCGCGGCCTGCATGACCTGGGCCCGGCCGATCTCCGCGCCGTCGGCGGTGACCATCGAGTTGTTGCTCATGTTCTGCGCCTTGAACGGCGCCACGGAGACCCCCTGGCGGGCCAGCCAGCGGCAGATCCCGGCGGT
>JAOPWG010000051.1 GCA_025965775.1 Modestobacter sp.
GGCGTTGACCGCGTCGACGTCCGGCGGGGTGCCGGTGCCGCCGGCCCGGGCGGAGGCCACCAGGCCGGCGAGCGCGGCGTGCTCGGGCCAGACGCCCAGGTGCACGCACACCTCCCGCGCCCGCCAGCCCGGCAACCGGGTCGGCCGGTCCAGGTCGACCGCCGCCGCCTGGGTGCAGAAGGCGTCCCAGGCGGACAGGACCCTCCCGCCGACCTCGTCGCGTCCGGCGTCGGTCATGCCCAGGTGTCGGCTCATCGCCCACCCCTACCCCGGCCGGGTCCGCCGTGATCTCATGCCAGCCCCCCGTTCCGGTTCCGCGCCGCCGGGTGGACCGGAGGCGGTGTCGACACCGGGACATGTCGACACCGGCGCGAGGGTCAGCCCCGGGGCGGCGGGGCGCGTCCGGCCGCGCCGGACGCCCACCTCGGCGAGCGGGTCCCTGCGCAGTCTGCTGCCGTCGGGGTCACCGCCGGTGGGCTCCCGCCACGGCTCGTGTCGTGGCCGGGGCCGCCGGCGGTTCCCGGACCCGGACCGAGACGCCTGCCAGCGCCAGCAGGAGGACAGTGGCCGCGCCCTCGCAGACCAGCGACAGGCCGGCGTACCGGGCGCCGAGGGTCTCCTGGAATCCGAACAGCGGGACCTCGGCGCTCAGCAGCAGGCCCGCGGCGGTGCCGGCGGCCAGGGTGGCGCCGGCCAGCGTCATGGCCGGGAGGAGCCGGCGGGACACCAGCACGACGGCCACCGCCGAGCAACCCCGCGAGCAGGGTGTCGACGGCGAACAGCGGGCCGACGACGTGGATCGCCCGGTAGCCGTCCAGCCACAGCCGGCCGGGCACCAGGGCCATCCCGGCGAGCAGGACGGCGCCGGCCCGGCGCAGCGCCGTGCGCAGCGCGGTCACGGTGAGCGTCGTGCTCTGGCCGCACTGCACCGTGTCGGACGTGGCGTCGCTCAGCCCCGGGCCCGCGATCTCCAGCGAGTGGGTGGCCCGGCCGGCGTTGGCGATGGTGAAGGTGTAGGTCCCCGCCGTCAGCTCGCGGTCGGACAGGTCGATGGAGAAGTCCGACCCGGTCGCGGTGACGGCGTGCCCGTGGCCTCGGACGCGCCCGGGGAACTGCCCGACCCAGCGCTGGACGAGCTGGTCCCCGGTCTCGCCGCCGGTGGCGGTCGCGGCGCCGGTGGTTCCGGTGGAGGCGCCGCCGCGGCCGGCGAGGGCGGCGAGGGCGGCGAGGGCCAGCACCGGCGCCCAGCCCGGCGGCCGGGCGGAGGAGGGGGGTGGTGCGCACGAGGGCCTCCAGGAGTGGTGGGCTTCTTCCTGGCCATACGGGGCCCCGGGCCCGCTGGTTCACCGGGGCCCGGGCGAGGGGCCCGTCGTCCCCCGCGCGGGCGGCTAACGTGCCGGTCGTGACCGACAGCGGAGGAGCCCGCCGGTCCGGCAGGGCCGGGCGGCCGGCGCGCCGCGGCCTCGTGCTGGCCGCCCTGATGCTCACCATGGCGCTGGCCGCGATGGACACGACCATCGTCGCCACCACGGTTCCCCAGATCGTCGGCGACATCGGGGGCTTCTCGCTGTTCAGCTGGTTGTTCTCGGTCTACCTGCTCACCCAGACGGTGACGATCCCGATCTACGGCAAGCTGGCCGACCTGTACGGCCGCAGGCCGGTGCTGCTCATCGGGATCGGGGCGTTCCTGCTCGCCTCGGCGCTGTGCTCGCTGGCGTGGAGCATGGTCGCGCTGATCGCCTTCCGGGCGCTGCAGGGCATCGGCGCCGGGTCGATCCAGGCGACGGTCCAGACGGTCGCCGGCGACCTGTACTCGCTGGAGGAGCGCGGGAGGGTGCAGGGCTGGCTGTCCAGCGTGTGGGGCGTCGCGGCGGTGGCGGGGCCGACGCTGGGCGGCCTGTTCGCCGACTACGCGAGCTGGCGCTGGGTGTTCCTCGTCAACCTGCCGATCGGCGCGGTCGCCCTGCTCCTGCTCGTCCGGCACCTGCACGAGGCCGCCGCCCCCGCCCGGCAGCACCGGATCGACTACCTGGGCAGCGCCGGCACGCTGCTCGCCTGCGCCGTCCTGGTCTTCGCCCTGCTGCAGGGCGGCGTCGAGTGGGCCTGGCTGTCCGTCCCGAGCATCGGATGCTTCGCGCTGGCCGCGGTGCTCGTGGTGGGCACCATCGCGGTCGAACGGCGAGCCGCCGAGCCGGTGGTGCCCGGCTGGGTGTGGCGGCGGCGGGTGCTGGCCGGCGCCAACCTCAGCTACGTGGGGCTGGGTCTGCTGGTCATCGGCCCCAGCACCTTCCTGCCGACCTACGCCCAGACCGTGCTGGGCTACGGCGCCGTCGCCGCCGGCTTCGTGCTGGCCAGCATGAGCGTGAGCTGGCCGCTGGCCGCCGCGCTGTGCAGCCACCTCTACCTGCGGATCGGCTTCCGGGACACCGCCCTGATCGGGGCGGTGCTGGCGCTGGCCGGCGTGGGTGGCTTCGTGCTCCTGCCCTATGCGGCGCCGGTCTGGGCAGCGGTGGCCTCGACGCTGGTGCTGGGGGCCGGGCTGGGACTGATCAGCACCCCGCTGGTGGTCGGCGTCCAGTCGACGGTCGTACGCGGCGAGCGGGGGGTGGCCACCGGGTCGCTGATGTTCTGCCGGTTCCTCGGGCAGAGCCTCGGCGCGGCCGTCTTCGGGGCGATCGTCAACAGCACCCTGCGCGCCCGGCTGGCCCACGCACCCGGCTCGCTGGGTGGCCTCCCTCCGGCGGACGGCGTGACCTCGGTGCTCGTCGGTGGTCAGGAACCGCCCCGGGTCGGCGACTACCTGCGCCACGCGATGGACGCGGCGACCTCCTCGGTGTACCTCGCGCTCACCGTCGTGGGTGCGCTGACCGTGCTGGCCGTGCTCGTGACCCCGCGACGGTTTCCCGTGCTGCCGACCGGCCCCCGGGCCGTCCGGGACGGGAACACCCCTGCCGCGGCGGCCCTCGAGCCGGGCGGGGGCCCGGGAACGGCCGGGCCCCCGCCGTCCACCGGGGTGGTCAGCGGCCGCGGTTCCTGACCGGCGCTCAGCCGGCCTGTGCCGGCCAGACCGCCAGCAGCGTCCGCAGCGCGGCCACCAGCGACAGCGGCTGGTCCAGCATCGGGTGGTGGCCGGCGTCGGCCAGCTCGACGACCGGCAGCCGACCCGGGACCAGCCCGGCCATCTCCGCGGCCATCGCCGGGTCGACCAGGCCGTGCTCGCAACGGAACAGGGTGACCGGCGGGGTCAGCTGGGGCAGCAGGCCGCGCAGCAGCAACCGGTTGCCGAAGAAGTCCGGGTCGAACTTCCACTGCCAACCGCCCTCGACCGTGCGCAGCGAGTCCCGTGCGACGTGCTCCCGCACGTAGGGCAGTAGCACGTCCTGCGCCGGGAGCGTGCGGAAGTGCGTCATCGCCTCCGCCACGCTGCGGTACACCCGGTGCGGCCGCCGGCGCTCGCGCAGCCGCTGCTCGTCCGGGGCCGTGTCGTTGAGCGGGGAGTCGATGACGGCCACCCCGGACACCGCCTGCGGGGCATCGACACCGACGGTCACCGCCACCCAGCCGCCCATGCTGTGGCCGATGACGCTGGGACGGTCCAGGTTCTCGGCCGCCGCCACCGCGAGCACCTCGCGGGCCCACAGGTGTCCGTCGTAGGTCTCCCGCCGTCCGCTGTCCCCGTGCCCGGACAGGTCCGGCGCCACGACCCGGTACCCGGTCAGCTGCGGGGCCACGTGGTCCCACCAGCCCGAGTGCGCGGCCCCGCCGTGCACGAGGACCACGCCCGGCGCACCGGCCTCGCCCCAGACCCGGTAGCGGACCGGCGTGCCGGCGACGGTGACCTGGCGGTGCTCGGGGCGGTCGGCCAGCGCGCGCTGGAACCACCCCGGGGCGTCGGGGGTGCTGGCCGGCTCGGTCATCGTCGTCCTCCTGCTGATCGGTGCGTCCCGGCGATCCTCTCCCGTGCCTCCGGGCGGGTTCGCCACCGGCACCCGGCGGCGTCGCGGGAGCGCCGATGAGTTCCGGGCCGTGGCAGGGTCCTGTCCTGCAACCGGGTCGGTCCCGGTTCGAGAGGAGCCCCCGATGCCCACGACGACCCCCTGCCTCTGGTTCGACGGAACGGCCGAGCAGGCAGCCGAGCACTACGTCTCGATCTTCCCCAACTCGCAGATCACCTCGGTGTCACGCTACGGACCCGACATGCCCTTCCCGGAGGGCAGCGCGCTCACGGTGGAGTGGTCCCTGGACGGCCGGTCCTACCTGGGCCTCAACGGCGGACCGAACTACACCTTCAGCGAGGCGATCAGCTTCCAGATCGCCTGCGCCGACCAGGCGGAGGTGGACCACTACTGGAACGCGCTGTCCGAGGGCGGCGAGGAGGGTCCCTGCGGCTGGCTCAAGGACCGGTTCGGCGTCTCCTGGCAGGTCGTGCCGGCGCGGCTGCCGGAACTGCTGGGTGACCCCGACCCCGGCCGGGCGCAGCGGGCGATGCAGGCGATGATGCAGATGCGCAAGATCGTCGTCGCCGACCTGGAGCGCGCCGCGGACAGCGTGCCCGCCTGAGGACAGCCGCGGGAGCATCGCAGCGAGCGCCAGCGAGTGAGGAGCGGACCGCGGCGCGGAGTCGGGCCCAGGGAACCGCCTGAGGACAGCCGCGGGAGCATCGCAGCGAGCGCCAGCGAGTGAGGAGCGGACCGCGGCGCGGAGTCGGGCCCAGGGAACCGCCTGAGGACAGCCGCGGGCAGCAGGCCCCAGGGACACGGCCGGGCCCGCTCAGCTGCCCCGCAGGAGCTCCTCGAAGGAGGGGGTGCCGGCGAACGGGTCGGCCGGCCGGGCGCTCACCGGGCGACCGGCGACCAGGTCGGCCAGCTCGCCCGCCGCGCGGTCGACCCGACCGGCCAGCGCCGCGTCGGTGCCGCCGCCGGCCCAGTCCTCCGAGGCGACGAACACCCCGGTCGGGACGGTGACCGCCCGCAGGTAGGCGAACAGCGGCCGCATCGCGAACTCCACGGCCAGCGAGTGCCGCGCCGTCCCGGCGGTGGCGCCGAGCAGCACCGGCTTCCCGATCAGCGCGTCCTTGTCCAGAACGTCGACGAAGGTCTTGAACAGACCGCTGTAGGAGGCCGAGAAGATCGGGGTCACCGCGATCAGCCCGTCCGCGCCGACCACCGTGTCGACGGCCGTGCGCAGGGACTCGTTCGGGAATCCGGTCACCAGCGCGTCCGCCAGGTCGCGGGCGTGCACCCGCAGCTCGACCACCTCGACGGTGGCGTCCTCCCCACGGGAACGCAGCGCCTCGACCGTCGCGGTGGTCAGCCGGTCGGCCAGCAGCCGGGTGGAGGAGGGGTTGCTCAGCCCGGCGCTGACGACGGCCAGCGTGCGCGTGGTCATCGGGCCTGCACCCCCTCGGCGGCCGGCCGGCCGGCCGGGGTGGTGGCGGCGGCGTCGCGGGCGGCGACCAGCGAGGTATGCGTCGGGGCGTCCGGCACGTGCGCGGGCTTGAGGGCGGCGAACTCGCGGCGGAGCACCGGGACGACCTGCTCGCCGAGGATGTCCAACTGCTCGAGGACGGTCTTCAGCGGCAGCCCGGCGTGGTCGATGAGGAACAGTTGCCGCTGGTAGTCACCGACGTAGTCGCGGAAGCCCAGGG
>JAOPWG010000053.1 GCA_025965775.1 Modestobacter sp.
AGTTCACCGGGCGGCAGAACGTGGTCACCGTCGCGGTGCACGCACCACCGGTCACCACGCCGGGCACGGAGCTGTCCACGGACAGCCCTCCCGGCGCGACACTGCGCTCCTTCTTCCCGCCCGAGGCTGTGATCCGCCCCGGCGATGCGGTCCGCGTCGCCGTCAAGGGCGAGAGGGCCCACGTCTTCGACGCCGTCACCGGCCGCGCGCTCTGGCACCCCCAGGACGGTTCCGACGGGAAGCCGGAAGAACACTCCGGCGACCTGCCGGCAACCGGCGGCGACGCAGCCCGGTGACCCAGGCGCCGAGACCACAGAACCCCCACGGTCGGCGACCGTGGCCGAGGTCGTGGCGCTCGAGGCGCTCGAGGCGCTCGGTGGATCTGTACGAGCTGTGTGGCCCCGAGGACCGTTGGACGCCTGAGCAACTCCGGGTGCGCCACCGAAGGAGAAGGGCGATGGCCGACAAGACGACTCGTGCAGTCATGGACGAGTACCTGCAAGCCCTGCTCGACGGTTCGGACTTCGGGAGGGTCTTTGCGCCCGACGTCGTCTGGACGACATGGAGACAGGCGAGGAGGTCCCTGGTCGCGACGCGGTAGTGACCTCATCCTGGCAGTCCACGGGCAGGCCTGTGATGCCGAGCCCCAGCTGGTCAACCTGCTGACGGGCGATGCCACCGCCATGCTGGAGGCCGTCTTCATCGGCACGCACGTGGGCGACTTCGCGGGCTTGTCGGCCACAGGCCTGCAGGTCCGCATGCCGTACTCCATGGCCTACGACGTCGTCGAGGGCGCGATCACTGCCCTGCGGGCGTACTTCCCGATGACCGCGCCGAGGTCTCAGCTCGCTGAGGCGAGCCGTTCCGTCAGCGCGCCGGCGTAGCAGGCGCCGGTACCTCAGAAAACCGGGAGGCGGGTCCCGGCGTCAGCCGCGACCGAGGTGAGTCCTACGACAGCGAGTGGTGTGTATCTGCGAAGTTCACGCCGGCGGAGGAGATGTCGTACGGCTGCTGCGCCGTCCCCGGGGACCGGGTCGGGCAGGTCGACGACGTCGAGGACCTCGGGCCGCCGAAGCGGGTGATCTGCACGGGTCGCATGCCCGTGAGGCTAGGGCCTGCCCCGGAGGCGCCCGGCTCGGGCCAGATGGCGTCGGGCCATCAACAGAGCGGGGAAGTGGCAGCGTGTGAGCGAGCGTGGGCCTGGTCGGGCAGTGCGTAGCGGGGATGGTTACGCGCTGGCGGCCGACCGGCTCGACACCCACCGCTTCGGTCCGACGAGGTGCCCGGGCCGACGACCTGTTCGACGGGCACGGTCGGCTCGGGTCCGCCCGAGGTCGCGGTCCTCCGGAAGGGAACGCGACCTCGGCAGGGGCAGGGCCGGCTGACGGGCCGTCCCCGCAGGGGTGTCCGATTCAAGGACGGGCGCTTCTTCGCCAGTCTGCCGGCCACTGACGCCCTTTCCCTGGCAACACTGAGGTGGTGAGGGCACAACGACGCCGCATCCGCGCGTCCGGCGTCCGGTGGTGGCCGGCGCTGGGCGCGGTCCCGATCGGCGTGCGGATCGCCGGCCTCCTGTTGCGCACCACCCTGAGCAGCCGGAGTGCGCCTCGGCCGGGTCCCGGAGCTGTCGTCGTCCTGGGGTGGGGGTTCGAGGGCGACGCCGTCCCGCGTGTCCTGGCCGGCCGGCTCGATCGTGCGGCGGCCATCTATCGCGCCGGGAGTGCCGCCGGGCAGCCGCCGTTGCTGGTCCTCTCCGGTGGCGCCGCACCGAACGGCGGCCGGACCGAGGCCGCGGCCATGGCCGCCTACCTGAGTGGACTCGGGATGCCCGCACTCGATCTCGTGCTGGAGGACCGGTCGACCGCGACGCAAGAGAACTTGCGGTACAGCGCCGCGCTGCTGGCCGATCGGGCGGTGGCTCCACCGGTCGTCGTCGTCACCAGCGACTTCCACGTCTGGCGGACCGCTGCACTGGCCCGCCGCCTGGGACTGGAGGTCCAGGTGGTGGGGGTGGCCACCGCGGCCTCCCTGCGGATCCCCGCCGTGCTGCGGGAACTGCGCCTCCTGCTGGGGCAGCACGGTTGGAGCACCGCAGCCGGCTGCGTGGCACTGACCGCCGCGCTGCTATGCAGACCGCAGCGGGCGCCCACCAGGCGGACGCAGTAGCCGGCCGGCCTCGCGGTGCAGGTCCAGTCGTCGGCGGCCGGATGGTGGCCGTGGTCGCGATTGGCGGACGCCGGGGCGACGAGCGTTACTTCGCCGGGCGGGATGGTGGTGCCGCTGACATCCACCGACCTCTCGCGCGGGTCGGCGGCGGTCGCTCAGGGCGGCGACCGCCGCCTCCGTCACCCCGCATCGGTCGAATGCACCGGGACGTGCCGGTGCCCCGGCCGCCGCAGCGACCGGGGCACCGACGAGAAGTGCGTCAGGCGACGCGACGGGCGGAGGAGAAGGTCATGTAGTCGATGTTCGTCACCTTGACGACGTCGCCGGCGGTGGGCGCGTGGACCACCTGGTTGTTCCCGACGTAGATGCCGACGTGGCCCCCGTTGTAGAAGAACACCAGGTCACCGGGTACCAGGTTCGCCCGCGCCACCGGCGCGCCGGTGTTGGCCTGGGCGCCCGTCGTGCGCGGCAGGGCGATCCCGGCCGCGTGGTAGGCGAACGAGGTCAGGCCCGAGCAGTCGAACGAGTTCGGGCCGGCAGCGCCCCACGCGTAGGGCTTGCCACGCTGGGCCATGGCGGTGTTCACGGCGGTCTGCGCCGCTGCCGTGGCCGCCGGGGCGACGGCCGCAGGGGCCACCGGCGCGGTACTGGCCTGCGCCACAGCCGGAGTCAGGACGATGCCGGCACCGGCCAGGAGCGCGAACGCCCCGCGCTGCAGCCGGCGGGTGGAACGGTGCGAAAGGGACGTGCGGACGGTCGCCATGGACGGCGGGTTCTCCTGTTCTCCATAGACCGCCTACCGGGTTAGCTGACGGGTTCGGGCGGGGAACTCGCCCGGCGGCCCTCGTCCTTGCACGGACGAGGGCGCGCTTCACCCCAGGACTGCGGTGGGTCCCCGGTCTGGGTGGTCGCGATGTGCGAGGCACCCGGTTCGGCGGCGTCCGGTGGAGGTGTCACCACGGGTCGGCGACGTGTGGCCTCACTCGGACCAGACCGACGGTATGCGGGGGTTTGAAGCCTTGCAAAAGTCGGGCGAGGCCCCTCGTCGTCTAAAAAAGGGAGGTTTGACGCCGGTGCGAAGCCGACTCGCCGTCCGTGACCTGTACACATGGCGGTGACGCTCCCGACACGCCCGGCTACAGCTAGCGAGCAACAGGACAGATCACCTGTCACACGGCGCCTGCGTGTCGCGACGCAGAGTGTTCGATTATCACGAGGAGTCACGTCCCGATTGCGGACGGTGCGAGCCTCAGGCACGTTGTGGCCCGGAGGAGGCCGAGCGGGCGGGGGGCTAGCGGCAGCGCCACGCGAACGATCGCTGTTCGCCACAAGTCATCGAGGGCGGCCGGGGGGCGCGCCCGCCGAACGCCCAGCCGGGGACCGCGCCGCCCGCGCCGGTGTCCGGTGATGTCGGGTGAGTGCCGGGGCGGGAGTCGTTAGCACCGTGATCGGTCGGCAACTGGGGGCGGGAGCTGGTCGCCGCGCTGGGCGAGGAGCTGGTGCGGCGGCCGGGGGACCGGTGGTGCGAGGCGTGGCAGGGCGGAACCGATGCCGGTCCGCGGGGGCCGCATGCGAATCAGCGGGAGGAGCAGCGGGGGGCAGCTCCCACCCTCTGTGTCCCAGGGCCACTTACAAGCCCACGCCCACTCCGAGTCGGCCACCGTCATGTGGGGTCGTCCCACCGGGGCGTGTCCCCGGCCGGGGCCGTGTCCCGCTCCTGAGACAGATCGGCCACTCAGCTCGAGGACGCGCGGGGATCGTCCCAAATCGAGACACCCGCCGGACCCCGCACTGCCTAGCGTCACGAGGTACTGCCCAACGAGGGGACGCGCGGCGACCACTCGTCCGCCCCCGATCACGCCAGCGGAGGTTCCGATGAGGGCGCTCGTCTACCACGGCCCGGGACAGAAGGCATGGGAGGAGGTCCCGGACGCACGACTCCAGGAGCCCACCGACGTCGTCGTACAGGTGGACACCACCACCATCTGCGGCACCGACCTACACATCCTCGCCGGCGACGTCCCGGCGGTGACGGAGGGCCGCATCCTCGGGCACGAGGCCGTCGGGACCGTCACCGACGTAGGGGACGCCGTCCGAGGCTTCTCGGTCGGTGACCGCGTCCTGGTACCGGCTGTGACGAAGTGCGGCCGGTGTGAGTACTGCCAGCGGGGCATGCCGTCGCACTGCCAGACGGTGGGTGGGATCGGCTGGATCTTCGGGCACCTCATCGACGGCACCCAGGCCGAGCTGGTGCGCGTGCCCTATGCGGACACGTCCCTGTACCTGGTGCCGGACTCGGTCACCAACGACCAGGCGATCTTCCTGGCCGACTCGCTCCCCACCGGGTACGAGGTGGGTGTGCTGGCCGGCGGGGTGCGCCCCGGGCACACGGTCGCCGTCGTCGGCGCCGGCGCCGTGGGCCTGTCCGCGATCCTGACGACCGGTCTGTGGGGAGCCTCTCGCGTCATCGCGATCGACTCGAACAAGTTCCGGCTGGAGAAGGCGATCGAGTTCGGCGCAACCGATGCGGTGGAGGTCGGGCCCAGCATGGTCGCCGACGTCCTCTCCCTCACCGACGGACTGGGGGTCGACGTCGCGATCGAGGCCGTGGGATATCCGCAGACGCTGCTCACCGCAGCCTCGCTGGTGCGTCCCGGCGGCACGATCGCGAACATCGGCGTCCACGGTTCACCTGTGGAGCTGCCCATGCAGGACCTATGGATCCAGAACGTGACGCTGACGATGGGCCTGGTGGACACCGTCTCCATCCCGACCCTGTTGACCATGGTGGCCAGTGGCCGGATCCCCGCAGAGAAGATGGGGACCCACCACTTCACGTTCGACCAGATGGACGAGGCCTACGACACGTTCAAGAACGCGGCGGACCATCTCGCGCTCAAGACCGTGATCACCCCGGTCCAGTAGCTCCCGGCCACCGTGGTGGCGGCTCGCGTGGTCGCCACCACGGTCAGCCGACTCGGCTGAGCCGACGGCCTCCCGAGCACGGCATCCTGGTCGACCGCGGCGAGGCTGCGCGCCGAGGCCGTGGAGGCGACCAGTGACTCCATCGTCGGCGCGGCTCTGGTCGCCGAGCACGTCGCCGCGTCCCCGATGGGTGGCGCTCATCCGCCCCGCCACTGATGCGGCGATCGTCTCCCGGGGTGATCAGCGGGGCTGGACGAGCCGGAAGAAGCGTGCGGCGGCGTTCGAGTAGTCGATCGCGTAGCGGGTGGTGGTGGCCAGGTCGCCGTGCGCCTCGCGGGCGTCGGTGAAGTACTCAGCCGCCGCAGTGGGCGCGAACGCGCCGCGGCCCGGTCGGCGGGCAGGGGCACATGATCGTCGACATCGCTCTCGACCTCGTGGCCGCGCGGGGCCGAGGGGACCGGGACCCCTGCGAAGCGGGCGTTCGCCCACTGGCGACGCCGTGGTCGACTCGGCCTGCAGCGCCTGGACGCAGAGGTCGCGCACGGTGGAGGCCACCCGGCCCGCATCACCACGTTTCGATGCCGGCCATCCGCCCGTCCGACCGCGGGGGGAAACTGAGCATCAGGGGACGTCGGGGATCGGACCGAGCGGGGGTGGCCGACGTGGAGAACCGGAGCCTGGGCCGGGGCCGGGTCAGCGTGCCGGTGGTCGGGCTCGGCACCTGGCGGCGGCTCGAGGCCGCCGCCGCCGCCGGCCGGCACCGCGAGCTCATCGACAGCGCCATCGCGGTCGGCATCCGGCTCGTCGACACCTCACCCATGTACGGCGCCGCCGAGCGCCTGCTCGCCGACGCGCTCGACGGCAAGCGCGACCAGGTCGTCATCGCCGACAAGGTCTGGACCCCGTCCCCGGAAGAGGGCGTGGCACAGCTCGCCCGCGCTGTGGACTGGTACGGCGGCCGCGTCGACCTCATGCAGATCCACAACCTCGTGGCCTGGCCCGCGCACCTCCCGATGCTCGAGGCCGCCCGGGCTCAGGGGCTGGTCGGCCTGATCGGAGCCACCCACTACTCCGCGGCTGCCTTCCCCGACCTTGCCGAGCTCATGGCCACCGGCCGCATCGACACCGTCCAGGTGCCCTACAACCCGCTGCAGCGCGAGGTCGAGCACACGATCCTGCCGCTCG
>JAOPWG010000098.1 GCA_025965775.1 Modestobacter sp.
GCGCGGCGCCGTCCTCGGCCACGACCGCCCGCACGCCGGGCGCCCGGCACAGCGACAGCTTGTCCCGCACGTAGCCCTCCGGGCCGCGGTGCCAGTCCAGGTGGTCCTGGCTCAGCGACGTCACCGCCACCACCGCCGGACCCACCGCCACGTCGGTGGCCTGGTAGCTGGAGGTCTCGATCAGCCACCAGTCGACGTCCTGCGGTGCCTCGGGGTCCCAGGGCGCGATGCCGAAGTTGCCGCCGGTCAGCGCCGTCTGCCCCAGTCCGGCGACCAGGTGCCCGGCGATCGCCGTCGTCGTGGACTTGCCCTTGGTCCCGGTGATGCAGACGACCCGGTCCCGGTCGGCCTCGGCCAGCCACAGCCCCAGGCCGCCGACGACCGGGACGCCGCGGTCCTCCAGCGCCCGCAGGTCCTCGCGGTACCGGCTGATCCCCGGCGACTTGACGACGACGTCGCAGCCGGCCAGTGCGTCCAGCCCGCCCTCGGCCGTGGCGAGCACGCCGTCGTCGGCGGGGCGGTCGTCGACCCGGGCCACGACCGGGACGCCGAGCGCATCGAGCTTGCGGAGGTTGGCCCGGCCCTCGACCCCCAGACCCCAGACGGCGACCCGCCGGCCGGCGAGGTCAGACCAGGAGATCGTCGGCGGCATACGGCTTCTCGATGAAGTGCTCGCCCATGGCGTGCATCAGGGAGTCGGCGGAGGGCGCGTCGCCGTCGGCCAGGACCTCGGCGCGCAGGGCGGACAGCAGCGGGGTGCCTACCCGGTCGGGGCGGTCGGCCGCCAGCAGCACCGCGGCCTTGCACTCACCGACGTCACCCACGCACTCGAAGGGCTTGTTCTGCGCGGTGTCGCCGAGCAGCGCCCGGAACTGGCCGGCGAGCTCGGGGCGGTCCAGCGGCTCCACGCCACCGAACACCGCCCGCAGCTGCTCCGGGGACAGGAACGGCGCCAGGATCAGGTCGATGAACGTGCACTTGTCGCACTCGCCGCACCAGTTCGTGGCGCGCCGGGCCGGGTCGACGTGGAAGGCGCGGTTGCAGCTGCGGAACACCGGGTGGTACTGCGGCAGCGCGGCGAACCGCTCGGCCACCCACAGCTCGGAGTAGGGCCGCAGCGCGGAGAAGTAGTTCACCCCGGGGACGGCCCCGGTCAGCATGCGACGGAAGCCGGCCTCGAAGCCGTAGGACTTCGAGTACTGATGGTTGATGCCGTGGCCGTCGACCTCGACGGTGGGGGAGGACGCCGACCACTCGTTGCTCATCACCACGGAGGTGCGCCCGTCGAGCACCGCGGCGGTCACCGCGATGGCCGACAGGATGCCGGTGACCGGGACGTGCCCGTTGAGGAAGCCGTTCTCCGCGCTCTTCAGGACCTGCGGGTCCAGCCGGCGGCCGGCGCGCACGATCGGCAGCCCCGTCAGTGCGGCGGATGCCTCGATCGGGTCGTAGCGACCGGCGATGAACAGGCTGCTGTCGGGCACCCGCCGCCTGGTCTCCTCCACGACGACGACCGAGTCGATCCCGCCGCCGAAGGGGATCAGGGCGCGCTCGGGTCCCTCCGGTGCCGGGCCGGGGTCGCGGTCGGCGACGGCCCCGCCGACGATCTCCAGGTCGCCCAGGGGCAGGTCGTTGACGTAGCTGAACTCGCCCAGGCCCTCGAGGTAGAACTCGCGCAGGAAGGTCACGTCGCAGCGGCTGACCGGCGTCGAGCCCAGGTCGATCACCCGGGGTGCGGCCGTCTTGTAGTACGAGACGCCGCTGAGGAGGAACAGCAGCCGGGCGGCCGCCGGGAGCGCCGGGGCGGTCCAGTCCAGCTCGGACGGAAGTTGGACGACCTCGGAGAACGACCGGTCGTCCAGCGAGTAGTGGGAGGTGATGGTCCCCGCTGCGGGGGAGAGCTCCACCCGCTCGTAGGTGAACCTCTTGCCGCGGCGCTCGGACATCACGGCGAGGGTACCCGCCGGAGCTCGACCGGGCCCGGGCTCTCAGGCCAGCTCGCGGGCGAGCCGGGCGGTGGGCGCCCACCAGGCGCCGTGCTGCTCGACCAGTGGCATCCGCACTTCTTCGCCGAACTCGGTGGTCAGCACGAGCTCGACCCGGCTCAGCCGCTGCGGCCGGTCCTCCCCGCGGGGGAACACCAACTGACCGGTGGCCAGGGGGATCGGCGGCAGCGTGAGGAGGGACGGTTCGGACGTATCGGCCACCTGGAACACCCCGTGATCAGTTCGGCGACGACGGCGTCGCGGGACGCCCGGTCACGTCCTTCCTCCGTATCGGCAGGCAGGTCGGCGTGGGCAACCCGAAAAAGGGGAAGTGCACCAGTACCGATCGCGTTGCCCCCGGTACCCGACGTGAAAGGTTCTGTCATGCACATCCCGCTGTCCATCCTCGACCTCGCGCCCATCCCGCGCGGTCAGACCGTGAGCGACAGCATCGCCGCCAGCGTGGCCCTCGCCCAGCGCGCGGAGCTGCACGGGTACCGGCGGGTCTGGTACGCCGAGCATCACAACATGCCCCACATCGCCTCCTCGGCGACCAGCGTGCTGATCGCCCACGTGGGCGCGAAGACCAACGAGATCCGCCTGGGGGCGGGCGGGATCATGCTGCCCAACCACGCGCCGCTGACCATCGCCGAGCAGTTCGGCACCCTGGAGGCGATGTACCCCGGTCGCATCGACCTGGGGGTGGGCCGGGCCCCGGGCTCGGATCAGAACACGATGTACGCGTTGCGCCGCGACCCGGCCTCGTCCGAGTCCTTCCCGCAGGACGTGCTGGAGCTGCAGGCCTACCTCACCGGGAGGACCCGCGTCGAGGGTGTGGACGCCGTCCCGGGCAAGGGCTCGAACGTCCCGATCTACATCCTGGGATCCTCGATGTTCGGCGCGTCCCTGGCCGCCGCGCTGGGCCTGCCCTACGCCTTCGCCTCGCACTTCGCGCCGCAGGCGCTGGAGGCCGCCGTCGCCGCCTACCGGCGGGATTTCCGGCCCTCCGAGCAGCTGGACCAGCCCTACGTGATCGCCGGGGTCAACGTCGTCGCCGCCGACACGACGGCCGCCGCGGAGGAGGCCTTCCGCTCCGTCCGCCGCATCCTGGCCACCGGGCTGTTCGGTCGCGGCCGCACGTTCACCGACGAGGAGGCGGACGTGCTCCTCTCGCAGGGCGCCGGTCAGCACGTCGACTCGATGCTCACCTACACCGCGAAGGGCACTCCGGCCGACGTCCGCGAGTACCTCGAGGCGTTCCGGAAGCGTTCCGACGCCGACGAGCTGATCGTGGCCCACCAGTCGCCCACCACCGAGGGGCGGCTGCGCTCGGTCGAGCTCACCGCGCAGGCGATGGAGTCGGCCGCCGCCTGACCGGTCGGTGCGTCCCGGCGCCGCTCAGGCGCTGGGACGCACGCCGCCGATGAACCCCGACCACCGCATCGAGGTGACCCGGACGACGGATCCACTCTCGGGCGCCTCCAGGATCTGGCCGCCGCCCAGGTAGATCGCCACGTGGTGGATGGTCGAGGGGCGGTTGGTGTCCAGCGCCCAGAAGACCAGGTCGCCGCGGTGCAGGTCGGCGCGGGACACCTTCGGCTGGGTCGCGTACTGCTGGGTGCTGTTGCGGGCGATGGCGATGCCGGCCTGGGCGTAGGCGTACCGGGTCAGGCCCGAGCAGTCGAAGCCGACGACGCCCGCGTCGATGCCCCAACCCTCGCTGGGACCGCTCAGCGCCCCGCCGCCCCACGCGTAGCTGGTGCCCAGGTAACCCTTCGCGGCGCTGATCGCCGTCTCGACGGCCGAGGCGGAACCGGCGCCGGCGCGGGGGCCGGAGGCGGCCGGAGAGACCATGCGCTGGGGTGCGGCGGCGGCGGCGCGCTGCGCCGCCGCCTGCTGCTGGGCGTACTGGGCGGCGGCGGCGCGGGCGCCTTCCAGGCCGAGCAGGGTCTGCTGTGCCTGGTCGAGCTGGGTCTGCATGGCGGCCTGCTGGTCGGCGAAGGCAGCGGCCTGCCGGCGGGCCCCGGCCGCTACCTGCTCGGCCGCGGCCAGGGCATCGGCGGCCTGCTGCTTCAACGTGGCGGCCTGCGCG
>JAOPWG010000102.1 GCA_025965775.1 Modestobacter sp.
CGACGTCGGTGGGGACAAACCGCTGCCCTACCTGCCGGTGCCCGTCGAGGCGAACCCGTTCCTCGGGCTACGCGGCCTGCGGCTCTCGCTGGCCCGCCCGGGCCTGCTCGCCGACCAGCTGCTGGCCGTCGTCCGGGTGGCCGTCGAGACCCCGGTGAGCGTGATGTTCCCGATGGTGAGCACCGTGGCCGAGCTGGCCGCGGCCCACGAGGTGCTCGACGCGGCCATCGCCCGGGCCGGCGGCGGACGACCCGCCGGCCTGCACGTCGGCATCATGGTCGAGGTCCCCGCCACCGCACTCAAGGCCGCCGCCTTCGCCCCGCACGTCGACTTCCTGAGCATCGGCACCAACGACCTGACCCAGTACGCGCTGGCCGCCGACCGCGGGAACAGCGGCCTGGGCGGACTCGGCGACCCGTACGACCCCGGGGTGCTCCGGCTGGTGGCCGCGACCTGCGCCGGAGCCGGCTCCGCGCTGGTGGCCGTCTGCGGGGAGCTGGCCGCCGACGATCGGGCCGCCGCCCTGCTGGTGGGACTCGGCGTCCGCGAGCTGAGCGTCACCCCGCGGGCCGTGCCCGCGGTGAAGCAGGCCGTCCGGGACCTGGACCACCGGGAGGCGGTGGCCACCGCCGGGCTGGCGCTGGACGCGGACGACGGCGGCGCGGTGCGCATCCTGCTGGCGAGCGACCGCCCCTGACGGACCCCGGGTCCGCGATCCCGCGCCCTGTGGGGGTCTCCACGCCGTCGACCGCGGGGTGACCCCCACACCGCGAGGAGTCCCCGGTGGCCCGGTCGTGCTGCCCGACGATCCTGTGGCCCGCGCGTCAGGCGGCGGCGTCCTCCACGCGTCCGGCGAGCTCCAGCAGGTACGGCGCGAGGGAGTCGGCGACCAGCGCGTAGCCGGCCGAGGAGGGGTGGAAGCGGTCGGCGGCGAACAGCGCCGGGTCGGCGGCGAAGGCCGCGGACAGCGTGCGGGCGACCGGGGCGACGACGGCCCCGGCGGCCTCGGCGACCGCGGTCTGGCGGTGACGCACCTGCTCGCAGATGCCGGCCAGGAACGGGCGGAACGCGGGCGGCACCCGGGCCACCGACGACAGGTCCGGCGTGGGGACGACGAGCACCGAGGTGCCGCCGGACCGCAGCTCCCGCAGTGCCGCGCCGAGGGCGGTGGCCGCGGACGCCGGGGCCACCAGACGGGTCAGATCGTTGGCGCCGATCACCAGCAGGGCCAGCTCGGCCCGCAGCGGGGCGGCCCGCTGGACCTGCGCGGCGAGGTCGAGCGAGGTGGCGCCGGGAACGGCGACCACGTCGAGCCGGACGTCGTGGCCGGCCGCCTCGAGGGAGCGGGTGAGGCGGGCGCCGAGCGTGTCGGCGGCATGACCGGCGCCGATGCCGAAGGCGAGGGAGTCACCGAGGACGAGGAAGCGAAGCGTCACAGGGGGTGCAACGGCCCAGCGCGCTCCGCTGTGCCCTCCCCCGGTGTGAGCTGCGGTGGGGCCCCTCTCATCCGCCGCGGGCGAACAGCTCCGCGGCCTGGGCATCGTCGACGAACGGGTACTTGACCTTGAACTGGGCGAGCGCGTCGACGACGGACAGCACGTGCGTCTCCCGCTTCCCGGCGGTGTCGATGGTCTGCACGGTGACCATGTCGTCGTTGATCGGGACCCAGTGGGTCTCGGCGTAGTCGGTGAAGACGTTCACCCGCCCATCATCGCGTCCGGCGCCGGCTGGACGGTCGCCCCGGTCGGGGTGGCGGCCGCCTGACCCGACGACCTCGCCGGTCAGTCGCCGTTGACGAGGCCGCGCTCGTAGGCGAAGACCACGATCTGCACCCGGTCACGCAGGCCCAGCTTGGACAGCACCCGGGTGAGGTGGGTCTTGACCGTGGCCTCGGACAGGTGCAGCCGGCCGGCGACCTCGGCGTTGGTGTGTCCCCGGGCGACCTCACCGAAGACCTCCCGCTCGCGGTCGGTGAGTGCGGCGAGCAGGTGCCGGTCGGGCGGCCTGCCGCGATCGGCGGCGGGATCGGGCAGGTGCGGGGAGAACCGGTCGAGCAGCTGCCGGGTGATCCGCGGGGAGACCACCGCGTCCCCGGCCGCGACCGCGCGGATGGCGCTGGCCAGCTCCGCCGGCGGTACGTCCTTGAGCAGGAAGCCACTCGCCCCCGCACGCAGGCCGGCGAAGGCGTATTCGTCGAGGTCGAAGGTGGTCAGGATGAGGACGCGCGCGGCACCGCCGTCAGCGGTGATGGCGGCCGTCGCCTGGATCCCGTCCAGCACCGGCATGCGCACGTCCATGAGCACCACATCGGGCTCCAGCGTCCGCGCGAGCCGGACGGCGTCCGCCCCGTCCACGGCCTCCCCGACGACGTCGAGGTCGGGCTGGGCCTGCAGGATCATCCGGAACCCGGTGCGCAGCAGCGCCTGGTCATCGGCCAGCAGCACCCGGATCACGGGGCCTCCTCCGGGCAGGGCACCAGGGCCCGAACGCGCCAGCCGCCTGCCGGCTCGGGACCCGCGGACAGCTCCCCGCCGAACAGCGCGAGCCGTTCCCGCATGCCGATGAGGCCGTGGCCGCCCGCGGGCGCGGCCGGGGCGGTCCGGCGGCCGTCGTCGTCGATCTCGACGGCGAGGTCATCACCGCCCCAGCGCACCACCACGTGCACGCGGGACGGATCGAGCGCGTGCTTGAGCACGTTGGTCAGGGACTCCTGCACGACGCGGTACGCGGTCACGTCCACCGTCGAGGGGAGGTCGCGCGGCCGGCCGCTCACGGTGAGCCGCACGGGCAGCCCGGCCGTCCGTGCACTGGCGACGAGGTCGTCGAGCCGGTCCAGTCCCGGCGCCGGAGCGAGGTCCCCGAGCCCGTCATCGTCGACGCCCCGGTCACCCGGCTCGGTGCGCAGCACGCCCAGGAGTCGTCGCATCTCGGTCAGTGCGGCACGCCCGGTCGTGGCCACCTGGCCCATCGCCTCCCGCGCGGCGGGAGGGTCGGTGCTGCTCGCCACCGTGGCGGCCTCGGCCAGCGTCACCACGACGGTCAGGCTGTGGGCGACGATGTCGTGCAGTTCCCGGGCGATCCGCGCGCGCTCGGCGGTGGCGGCCAGGCGCGCCTGCTGGTCGCGCTCGCGTTCGGCGCGCGCGGCCCGGTCCACGAGTGCCCCCAGGTAGGCACGGCGGGTCTGCACGGTGGTGCCGATGAAGAAGGCCGCGGCCACCAGCCCGGAGAGGAAGACCAGCGAGGTCAGCACATCGCCGGCGGGGGCGAACCGGACCGCAGCCAGCAGCGCCCCCACCTCGAGGAGGGCCGCCGCGGCGATCGCCCGCCTACGGGGCTCCCATGCCGCCACCGTGTAGAGCCCGACCAACAGCGCGACGTCGGTGCCCAGCCGGAGGCCGACGGTCCACTGCACCAGCGCCACCGCCGCCACGACGACGAAGACGGCCGCCGGTCGGCGCCGCCGCCAGACCAGCGGCAGCACCAGGGCCACGGCCAGCGGCCAGGCCCAGGCGCGGTCCGCGGCAGCGGTGATGACCGAGGGCAGGCCGAGCACCAGCACGCAGCAGGCAATCACCGTGTCGGCGGCCCGGGGATGCCGCGCCGCCCACCGTCGCCACGGCGAGGGCGCGACCTGCGCCGCTCCGGCAGCCGGACGGTCCAGCGGGTCCAGGACGTCGCCGTCCTGGACCCGCCCGCCGGTGCCTCCGGCGCGGGAGAGGGCGCCGCTCAGCCGTCGCGCCGGCGCAGCAGGACCGCCCCGATGACCAGGGCAGCGGCGGCCCAGGCGCAGAACACCGCGAAGCCGGTCCATGTGCTGAGCATGCCCGGTTCGGTCTGGACCGAGAACACGCCGGCCCCGGCGTTGCTCGGCAGGTAGGGCAGCACGTGCGGCTGCCAGGTGGCCGGCAGCAGGTGCGCGACCCCGGGCAGCACCAGCAGGATGCCGAACAGCGCGGCGATCCCGCCGGCCGTGCTGCGCAGGATGAAGCCGAGCCCGACGGCGAAGGCGCCGACCACGGTGAGGTACAGCGCCACACCGATCACCGCACGCACGGCGTGCGGAGCACCCAGGGTGGTCCCGTGGGAGCCCAGAGCCTGCTGGCCCAGCAGGAAGGCGACGAACGCCGACACGAGCATGAGCACGAACGTGCAGACGGCGAACACCGCCAGCTTGCCGGCCAGCACCGGCAACCGGCGGGGCACCGCCATCAGGCTGGCCCGGATCATCCCGGTCGTGTACTCCCCGGTGACGACGAGCACCCCGAGCACGCCGATGGCCAACTGGGCCAGGTTGACCCCGCCGAGGCTCTGGCCGACCGGGTCGAAGCGCAGCCGCTCGTCGGCCGGCATCCGTGCCCAGTGGGTGTTCGTCAGGTAGGAGATCAGCACCCCCAGCCCGACCACCGCGACGACCGCGGCGATGAAGGTGATCCAGCTCGACCGGAGCGAGACCAGCTTGATCCACTCCGACTTGGCGGCGCGGACGGGGGTGACGCGCCCCTGAGCGACGCGCGACGGCGAGGCGGTGAGCGTGCTCATGCCCGGTCTCCTTCGAGTGCGGGGGCCGCGGTGGCTGCGGGGGGCTCGGTGGCCGCGGTGGCCAGGTGGCCGTGGTACTCGACGTCGTCCCGGGTCATCTCCATGAACGCCTCCTCCAGCGAGGCCCGTTGGGGGGTCAGCTCGTGCAGGGCCACACCCAGGT
>JAOPWG010000105.1 GCA_025965775.1 Modestobacter sp.
CCGGTACGGCACCGACGAGAACGTCACGGCCGCCGCCGAGGCCCCCCGGCTGATCACCACGCTGAAGTACCGGGAGGACGCACTGGGGTTCAGCACCGACCGGCGTAGCCACGTCTTCGTCGTGGACCTGCCGGCCGATACCGACGACGACGCCGCCGCGGCCCCCGCGCCGGTGCAGGTCACCGACGGCGACGTCGACGACAGCGACGTCACCTGGAGCCCGGACGGCGCGGAGCTGGCCTTCGTCTCCACCCGGCACGACCGCGCCGACGTCGACCTGGTCACCGACGTGTACGTCGTCCGGGCCGACGGGTCACGGCTGCGCCGGGTGACCGGGTCCCGCTCGGCCTGCTCCCGGCCGGCGTTCGGGCCGGACGGGCACGTCTACCTCACCGCCCAGGTCGACCTCGGGGACGACGGACTGGACTTCGTCGGCCGGAACTCGACGCTGGCGCGGGTCCCCGTCGGCGGTGGTGACCTGGAGCCGCTGCTGGACGCGGAGACCCACGACCGCGGCGACGAGACCCCGGCGACCGTCGTGGCCGACGGCGCGGTGTTCCTCGGCGTCCAGCGGAAGGGTGCGGTCGAGCTGCTGCGGGTGCCGCTGGACGGCGGGGAGCCCGAGGCGCTGGTCGACGGCCCGTTCACCGTGCGCGGCATCGGCGTGGGCGGCGGCGTCGTCGTGGCCACCGTGGCGCACGATCGGTCGGCCGGCGAGCTCATCGCCATCACCCCCGGCCGGCGCCGGCTGCTGACCGGCTTCGGCGCCCCGCTGCAGGCCACCGGCCGGCTGCACCGGATGCGGGAGCGGACCGCGACCGCGCCGGACGGCTACCCCGTGCACGGCTGGCTCACCACCCCGCCCGGCCCCGGGCCGCACCCGGTGCTGCTCACCGTGCACGGCGGACCGTTCTCCCAGTACGGCTGGACGCTGTTCGACGAGACGCAGGCCTACGTCGAGGCCGGCTACGCGGTGCTGCAGTGCAACCCGCGCGGCTCCTCCGGCTACGGCCAGGAGCACGGCCGGGTGATCAAGGAGCACATGGGCGAGCTGGACGCCGACGACGTGCTGGCCTTCCTCGACGAGGCGCTGCTGGACCCGTCGCTGGACGACACCCGCGTCGGCCTGATGGGCGGTTCGTACGGCGGGTTCATGACCACCCTGCTGCTCGGCCGCACCGACCGGTTCACCGCCGGGATCAGCGAGCGGGCCTTCAACGACCCGGTGAGCTTCGTCGGGTCCTCCGACATCGGGTTCTTCTTCGCCGACCAGTACGTGGGCACCGACCCCGAGCGGATCGCCGCGCAGTCGCCGATGGCCTCCGCGCACAGGATCACCACGCCGACGATGGTGATCCACGCCGAGGAGGACTGGCGCTGCCCGCTCGAGCAGGGCACCCGGCTCTACGTCGAACTCAAACGCCGCGGCGTCCCCACCGAGCTGCTGCTGTTCCCCGGGGAGGGACACGAGCTGTCCCGCACCGGTCGACCGAAGCACCGGCTGGCCCGGCTGGAGCACGTGCTGCGGTGGTGGGCGCGCGGGCTGCCGACCCCGCAGAACTCAGCGGCGGTAGGGGAGTTGCCCGCCGGCATGCCCACGGCGGGTGCCGGCGAGCCGGCCCCGGAGCCTGCACCGGTCGCCGCGGCCGTGGACGGCGAGGCCTCGGGCCGGCGGGCGGACACGCTCACCGTGCCGGCCACCCGGCTCTGAGCCGGGTGACCTCGCCACAGGTGCTCGCCGCCGCCCCGGAGCTGGCTGAGCCACGGCGGCGGCACGGTGTCGTTGTCCCAAGTTGACACAGGTTGGCCCGAGGGGGCCAACCTGAGGGGCATCCTCGACATCACCCCTACCCGGGTGATGTGGAGGTTCTCATGGGTGCCTTGCTGATCGCAGTCGCTGTGCCGCCGCTGTCGGTGGTGTGCGCGTTCGGAGCGGCTCTGTTCAGGGACCGTGGAGGGTCCTGCAAGCCCTGCGGGCGGTGGTCCGCTCGCCTGGACATGACGCCGGGATCGACCCGGTTGCCCGTGGGGCCTGGCGCCTAGTGAGGTGCCTGCCTGATCCGGCGGCACGTCCGGCCGCGGTCAGTTGAGGGATACCACCAGGCCGATCGCGAAGGCGACGTAGAAGAGCGCAGCGGCGGTCAGTCGACCTGGGGTGACTCGGTTGGTGCGCATGAGCCACAGCAGGTAGACGACCGAGGCGATGGTCGCGATCCCGGCGAGCAGCAGCGGGGCGTCGAACAGCCAGGGCGTGAAGAAGATGCCCAGCGCGGACGGCACGGTGGCCTGGATCATCATGGCGCCGGAGATGTTGGCCAGCGCCAACTGCGTCTTGCCCTGCCGCACCCAGATGATCGCGTTCATGATCTCGGGCAGTTCCGTGGCCACCGGCGACAGCAGCAGAGCCACGACGACAGCGGGCAGGCCGAGCGCCGGACCGGCCCACTCCAGTTGGGCCACGAACAACTGCGAGGCGCCGAAGATGAGAACCAGGGTGACCACGGTCTGGACGACGACGGCGACGGTGGTCGGGACCGTGCGCCGAGGCTGCAGTTTGAGGGGTTCGAGGTCGTCGCCGCTGGCATGCTCGCCGGTGCCACGCATCTCCCGCCAGAAGTAGATGCCGTAGGCGATCAGGAACAGGAACCCGAGCCAGGGCTTGATCGCGAAGGCGACCAGGCCGATAGCGACCTTGACCGCGAAGATCGCCAGGAACCAGGTCTGGTCACGGGCCAGGCGGCGGGTGTCGGTGCCGTCGAGTTCGCCCCGTGGCGGCGTGCCCGCTCCAGTACCCGGTCCAGTCGATGCCAGGGCGTCCACCTGCTGGGCCCGGGCATGGCTGCGACGGCGGAGCAGCAGCATCGCGCCGGTGACCCCGTAGGCGAGGGTGCCGACGACCAGTGGCCCACCGAGGGCTGCGCCGACGCCGATATCGGCGCCCTGCTCCTTGCTGCCGAACAGGACGGCGACCAGGGTGACGACGCTCTCCGGTAGCGCCGTGCCCACGGCGGCGAGGATGGTGCCAACCGCGACGGGGCCGACTTTGAGTCGAACGCCCAGCCATTCGACGGAGTTGACGAACCACTCGCACGCCAGATAGATGACCACTGCGCAGACGAGCAGCAGAACAACGTGAATCAACGGAAGTTCCTCTTTACCCGGGCCACGGGCAGAGGGTCCGTTTGAGGGGACGGTTCACCTCGACCCGTGGCAGACGACATGTCCGACTCGGGTCGAAGGTCTCGCCCACCCGCTGCTGCGCAGGCCCGGGTGCCGGGAACGGTGACGTTCCAGCATGTCGACAACCCGGTTGCGGGGCTACTCCCCTTCGACGCACTGAATGTACGCGACCGCCTGCGAGGGGGTGCCACTGCGGTTCCTGCCGCGCGGGTGGGTGTGAGGTCGGTGAAGAGCGCCTCGAGCACGCCGCCGAGCACTGGCTTGCCGCCTACGCGCTGTTGTACCTCGACTCCAGGTGCTGGGCCCGGCGCGGCCGATGGGAGGGTGGGGGGACGTCGTCGAGAGGAGTCGCCGTGGTCACCCGCCGAGTGCCGCGTTTGTCAGAGGTCGCCGAGCTGATCCGCCCCCGGCTCCTCCCCGGCGACGCGACCGACCGCCGGCTGGCGCGCGCAGCCACCATCGGTGACCTGCGGGACCTGGCCCGACGGACGGTCCCGCGCGCGGTGTTCGACTACACCGACGGCGCGGCGGGGGCGGAGATCAGCCTCCGGCGGTCCCGGGAGGCCTTCGCCCGGGTCGAGTTCTGCCCCAGCGTCCTGCGCGACGTCTCCGTCGTCGACACATCCACCACCGTGCTCGGCCGGCCGGCGACGATGCCCGTCGCGCTCGCACCGACCGGTTTCACCCGGCTCATGCACACCGACGGCGAGCGGGCCGTCGTGCGCGTCGCCGAACGGGTGGGCATCCCCTACGGGCTCTCCACGATGGGGACCACGTCGGTGGAGGACGTGGCAGCGGCGGCCCCCGGCGCCCGGCGGTGGTTCCAGCTCTACCTCTGGCGTGACCGGGAGGCCAGCGCGGGGCTGGTCGAGCGGGCCCGGGCGGCCGGCTACGAGGCGCTCGTGCTGACCGTGGACACCCCGGTCGCCGGGCCCCGCCTGCGCGACGTCCGCAACGGCTTCACCATCCCGCCGGCCCTGTCGCTGCGGACCATGGCCAACGCCGCGCTGCACCCGCGGTGGTGGATCGACCTGCTCACCACCGAGCCGCTGGAGTTCGCCTCGCTGAACTCCTGGGGCGGCACGGTCGCCGAACTCGCCGACCGGGTGTTCGAGCCCGCCGCGACCCTCACCGACCTCCGCGCGTTGCGGCAGGCCTGGCCCGGTGCCCTGGTCGTGAAGGGCGTGCAGACGCCGGAGGACGCCCGCGCGGTGGTCGACGAAGGGGCTGATGCCGTGGTGGTGTCCAACCACGGCGGCCGCCAGCTGGACCGGGCGCCGACGCCGCTCGAGCAGCTGCCCGGGGTCGTCGCGGCAGTCGCCGGGCGGGCGGAGGTGTACCTGGACGGCGGCGTCCTGGACGGGGCGGACGTGGTGGCTGCCGTGGCGGCGGGGGCCCGGACGGTGCTCGTCGGGCGGGCGTACCTGTACGGGCTCATGGCCGGCGGCGAGCGCGGTGTCCAGCGGGCCGTCGACATCCTGGGGGCCGAGGTGGCCCGCACGCTGCAGCTGCTCGGCGTCCCGTCGGTGGCCGAGCTCACGCCGGACCGGGTCCGGCTGCGGCCCTGACCAGGCCGCGGGTCCGCCCGCTGTCCTAGGGTGCGGCCATGGACGTCGTGGAGGTCGTGCCCTCGTTCGAGCAGTACGCATTCACCTTCGGCGGGGTCGCCCCCCTCCGGAAGGTCGCCCCCGGGACCGCACTGCGGCTGTGGTCGGACGACGCCTTCTCCGGCGCGCTCAGGTCGGCCACCGACCTGTCCAGCGAGAAGGTCGACCTGCGCTACGTGAACCCGCAGACCGGCCCCTTCTACGTCGAGGGCGCCGAGCCCGGGGACACACTCGCCCTGCACTTCGTGGCGATGGAGCCGGCCCGCGACTGGGGCGCCTCGGCCACGATCCCGTTCTTCGGCGGGCTGACCAGCACGGAGCGGACGGCGACGCTGCAGGCGGCGCTGCCGGACACCACCTGGATCTACGAGCTGGACCGGGCGAAGAACACCGTCACCTTCGTCGCCCGGAACAGCGACCTGCGCATCGACCTGCCGGTCGAGC
>JAOPWG010000112.1 GCA_025965775.1 Modestobacter sp.
GGGGGGCCGCCGGTCGAGCGAGCATCTACGTCAGGCGCGGATGCCGGCCATGGCCTTCTGCAGGTTGCGGTCGATGGCCGCGAGGAAATCCTCGGTGTTCAGCCACGGCTGGTCCTTGGAGATCAGCAGGGCGAGGTCCTTGGTCATCTGACCGCTCTCGACGGTGTCGATGCAGACCCGCTCGAGCGTCTCGGCGAAGAGCGTCACCGCCGGGGTCTCGTCGAGCTTGCCGCGGTGCGCCAGGCCCCGCGTCCAGGCGAAGATCGACGCGATCGGGTTGGTCGACGTCGCCTCACCCTTCTGGTGCTGCCGGAAGTGGCGGGTGACGGTGCCGTGTGCGGCCTCGGCCTCCACGGTCCGGCCGTCGGGGCTCATCAGCACCGAGGTCATCAGGCCCAGCGAGCCGAAGCCCTGCGCCACGGTGTCGGACTGCACGTCACCGTCGTAGTTCTTGCAGGCCCAGACGTAGCCACCCTCCCACTTGAGCGAGGCGGCGACCATGTCGTCGATCAGCCGGTGCTCGTAGGTGATGCCGGCGTCCTTGAACTTGTCGGCGAACTCGGTCTGGAAGACCTCCTCGAAGATGTCCTTGAACCGGCCGTCGTAGGCCTTCAGGATCGTGTTCTTCGTGGACAGGTAGACCGGGTACTTGCGGGCCAGCCCGTAGTTCAGCGACGCGTAGGCGAAGTCCCGGATCGAGTCGTCGAGGTTGTACATCGACAGCGAGACTCCGGGGCCGGGGGCCTGGAAGACCTCGTGCTCGATCGGCTCGGAGCCGTCGGCCGGGGTGAAGGTCACCGTCAGGGTGCCCGCTGAGGGGAACTTGAAGTCGGTGGCGCGGTACTGGTCGCCATAGGCGTGGCGGCCGACGATGATCGGCTTGGTCCAGCCCGGCACCAGACGCGGGACGTTGGACATGATGATCGGCTCGCGGAAGATGACACCGCCGAGGATGTTGCGGATCGTCCCGTTCGGGGATCGCCACATCTTCTTCAGGCCGAACTCCTCCACCCGCGCCTCGTCCGGGGTGATGGTGGCGCACTTGACGCCGACGCCGTGCCGCTTGATGGCGTTGGCCGCGTCGACCGTCACCTGGTCGTCGGTGGCGTCGCGGTGCTCGATGCCGAGGTCGTAGTACTCGAGGTCGACGTCGAGGTACGGAAGGATCAACTGGTCCTTGATGAACTGCCAGATGATCCGGGTCATCTCGTCGCCGTCGAGCTCGACGACCTTGCCCTCGACCTTGATCTTGCTCACGTGGTTGATTTCCCTCTCTGCAGCTCTGACCGGTTCGGTCAGAGGTCGGCTACATCGGCCTGCTTGGCGCGTACCGCCTCGGCGGCGTCGCGCAGGCCCGCCAGTTCACTGTCGGACAGGTCGCCCTCGACGACCTTCTTCACTCCCTGGCGGCCGATCTCGGCCTCGACGCCCAGGTAGACCCCCTTGATGCCGTACTCACCGTCGACCCAGGCACACACCGGCATGACCGTGCCGGCGTCCTCGATCACCGCGCGCGCCATCCGGGCGGCGGCCGCCGACGGCGCGTAGTAGGCCGAGCCGGTCTTGAGCAGCGCGACGACCTCGGCGCCACCGTTGCGGGTGCGGTCAACGAGGTGCTCGATGCGGTCGGCGGCGAGGACGTCGGCCAGGGGCTTGCCGTCGACGGTGCAGCGCGAGGGCACCGGCACCATCGTGTCGCCGTGCGAGCCCAGGGTCAGCGTGCGTACCGAGCCCACCGGCACGCCGAGCTCCTCGGCGACGTTGTTGGTGAACCGGGCGGTGTCGAGCATCCCGGCCTGGCCCATCACCCGGTGCTTCGGAAAGCCGGTGGCCAGCTGGGCGAGCGCGGTCATCTCGTCCAGAGGGTTGGACACCACGATGACCACGGCGTCCGGCGAGGTCTGCGCGATGTTCTCGGCGACCTGGCGGACGATGCCGGCGTTGGTCTCGATGAGGTCCATCCGGCTCATGCCCGGCTTGCGGGGCAGGCCCGCGGTGATGACGACGACGTCGGAGTTCTCGGTGCCGGCATAGGAGCCGCCCCCGACGCCCACGACCTCGGTCTCGAAACCTTCGATGGGCCGGGACTGGTTCATGTCCAGCGCGAGGCCCTCGGGCTTGCCCTCGACGATGTCGGTGAGGACGACGGTCTCGAAGACGTTGTACTCGGCGAGCCGTAGCGCAGTGGTCGAGCCGTAGAAACCGGCGCCGACGACGGTGACCTTGCCCTTCCGTGCCTGGTCTGCCATGCCCGCCAACCTAGCGCCGACCGGCGCTCAGCGCCCGCGCGGGTTCAGGCATGGGGGATCGTCAGGGCGAGGACCGCCACGGTGACCCCGGCCACGGCGCACAGGCCGACGTCCAGGGGCCGGCTACGAACAGCGAGGAAGCCGAGCCGCGGCAGCGGCAGGAGCAGGCGCAGCAGCGCCGCCAGCACGAGTGCGAGGCCGATGACCACCAACCCGCGGCGCCACTGCTGCACCGCGACCAGCACCAGCCCCGCACCGACCGCGACGATCACGAGGAACAGCGGCCACTGACGGACCAGCCCGGCCAGCAGCGGCCGGCGCTGGTACAGCGGTGAGCGGCCACTCAGCGAGCCGCCGGCCGGGCGGCTCATGCCGACAGCACCTCGGCGCCGGCCAGCTGCTCGGCGGCGAGGACGACGTTGGCCAGCAGCATCGCCCGGGTCATCGGGCCGACCCCGCCGGGGTTGGGGGCCACGTGCCCGGCGACCTCGGCGACGTCGGGGGCGACGTCACCGGCGATCTTCCCGTCGACCCGGCTGACCCCGACGTCCAGGACGGCGGCCCCCGGCTTGATCATGTCGGCGGTGATCAGGCCCGGCACGCCGGCGGCCGCGACCACGATGTCGGCGGTGCGGGTGTGCGCGGCCAGGTCGCGGGTGCCGGTGTGACACAGGGTCACGGTGGCGTTCTCGGTGCGCCGGGTGAGCAGCAGGCCCAGCGGCCGGCCGACGGTGATCCCGCGCCCGACGACCACGACCTCGGCGCCGGGGATCGGGACGTCGTGGCGGCGGAGCAGCTCCACGATGCCCTGCGGTGTGCACGGCAGCGGCGCCGGCACCCCGAGGACCAGCCGCCCGAGGTTCACCGGGTGCAGCCCGTCGGCGTCCTTGGCCGGGTCCATCCTCTCCAGCACGACGCTCTCGTCCAGCCCGCGGGGCAGCGGCAGCTGCACGATGTAGCCGGTGCACGCCGGGTCGGCGTTGAGCTCGTCGACGACCGCGAGCACCTCGGCGAGGTCGGCGGTGGCCGGCAGCTCCCGCTGGATGCTGGCGATGCCGACCTGGGCGCAGTCCTTGTGCTTGGCCGAGACGTACCACCGGCTGCCGGGGTCGTCGCCGACCAGCAGCGTGCCCAGGCCCGGCCGCCGTCCGGCCGCGGCCAGCGCAGCCACCCGTTCGGTGAGCTCCGCCCGGATCGCCGCTGCCGTCGCCTTGCCGTCCAGAGTCGTTGCCGCCACGTGCCCAGTCTGCCCGACGTCCGCGCCCGCAGCCTTCGGCCGCCCTGAGCAGACGGTTCGACTCCGCGGCCGGTCCGCTCCTCGGTCGCCGGCGGTCCCTGCGATGCTCGCGGTCGCGTCGTTCTCACTACGCTCGACGCACCGACGGCGGCGCAGCCCGCACCACCTGCGCGCAGAGGGAGAGCACCGATGACCGACGCCCACGGCCGGGACACCGGCGAGCCGACCCGCGACGTCCGCAACCTCGGGCACGGCAGCTCCGCGCATACCGGCCCCGATTCCGGTCAGCCGCTGGCCGACCAGCCCACCGAGGTGGTCCCGCTGGACCGCTACCAGGCGCGTGACGAGACACCGCCGGCCGGCGTCCGGGCTCCCGCAGCGGCACCGGCCACCACCGAACGGCACGAGGCCGGGCGCGACGAACGGGACGACGAGGGCCGGCATCGGCCCGACGAGGCCGACGACGACTCCCGCGGCGCGACCCACCCTGAGTACACCGCCGCCCCGGTGGCGATCCGACGGGCGGACTCCTTCGCCGGGCTGCTGCTCGTGCTGGCCGGGATCGCCGCCGGCGTGAGCCTGCTGCTCGTCTGGGAGCGCGGGGGCGACACCGGGCTGGGCCTGGTCCGCGGCGGGGTCCAGGACGTCGTCGACGGGACCCTGTGGAGCACCGGGTCGTGGCAGCCGTCGGCGGTGGTCTTCGGCGGCGCCGCGCTCTTCGTGCTCGGCCTGCTGTTGTACGTGCCGACGAAGACCCACCGGTTCCTGGGCGTGCTCGCCCTGCTGGTCTCCCTCGCCGTGGCGGCCGGGGTGCTCGTGCCACTGGCCGACGCCGGCTGGGACGTGTCCGGCTTCGACGTCGGCTTCTGGTTCACCGTCGCGGTCGGCGGGCTGGGCCTGCTCGGGGCGTTGAAGGCGCTCATGACCGGCCCGAAACTGCGGTGACACTGCGATCCTCACGGATCGTGCCGCGGCCAGGTGCCGTGCCCCCGCTGCGCTGTGCCGCTTCCCGTCGCACCTCGGGGGAACCTCCGGCCTCCCGCGCTCGGCGCGATCTGCGGCTACGCCGCAGTGCCGATCTCAGCCGTCCACCATCACCCCGTGGGCGCGGGCGAACGACACCGCCTGGACCAGGTCCAGCCGCACGCCCGTCGGGTCGAAGCCGCGCCAGTTGATGCCGTCGGTGTCCGCGCCGCGCAGGTCGGCACCCCGCAGCAGGGTGGTCTGCAACCGTGCGTGCCGGAGGACGGCGCCGGACAGGTCGGACTCCCGCAGGTCGGTGTCGGTGAGGTCGGCCTCGGCGAGCTTCTGCCCGGAGAGGTCGACGCCGGACAGGTCCACCCCGCGCAGCGACGCGTAGGACCAGTCGCACTCGGTCGAGGTCATCGGCCGCAGCGTGGCCCCGGCGAACTGCGAACCGGTGAGCTTGCAGGCCGACCAGGTCACGTCGAACAGCTTCGCCCGGTCGAACCGGCAGGACAGGAACGCCGTCCCCTCGTGCCGGGAACCGGACAGCGCGACCCCGGTGAGCACGCACCGTTCGAACACGCAGCGCCGGGTGACCAGCTCGATCAGCGAGGCATCGTCGAACCGGCAGCCGACGAATGTGACCCGATCCAGCTCGGCCCAGTCCCAGTCGACCCGGGCGAAGTCCTCGCCCTCCCAGGTCGTCCCGGGCTCCGGCGGGCCGACGTGCGGCCGGGTGTTGCGCACGCTCAGTGGGCGAAGTGCCGGGTGCCGGTCAGGTAAAGGGTCACCCCGGCGGCCTCGGCCGCGGCGATCACCTCGGCATCGCGCACGGACCCGCCCGGCTGCACGACCGCCCGCACACCGGCGTCCAGCAGCACCTGCAGGCCGTCGGCGAACGGGAAGAACGCGTCGGAGGCGGCCACCGACCCCGCGGCCCGGTCCCCGGCACGGACCACCGCGAGCCGGGCGGCATCCACCCGGTTGACCTGGCCCATGCCCACGCCGACCGTGGCCTTGTCGCTGGCCAGCAGGATCGCGTTGCTGCGCACGGCGCGGACGCTGCGCCAGGCGAAGACGAGGTCGTCGAGGGCGGCGGCGTCCACCGGCTCACCGGTGGCCAGCGTCCAGCTGGTCGGGTCGTCGCCGGGGGCGTCGATCCGGTCGGCGGTCTGCAGCAGGAGGCCGCCGCTGACCGCCCGCAGCTCCACCGACAGCCGCGGCGCCTCCGGCATCCGCAGCAGCCGGATGTTCTTCTTCCCCGTCAGCACCGCGAGCGCATCCTCGGTGAACGAGGGCGCGACGACGACCTCGGTGAACACCTCGGAGATCTGCTCGGCCAGGCTCAGGTCGACCTCGCGGTTGGCCGCGATGACCCCGCCGAAGGCGGACACCGGATCGCAGGCATGCGCCTTGCGGTGCGCCGCGGCGATGTCGGCGCCGACCGCGATGCCGCACGGGTTGGCGTGCTTGATGATCGCCACGCACGGGTCCTGGTGGTCGTGCGCGGCCCGCCACGCGGCATCGGTGTCGACGTAGTTGTTGTAGGACATCTGCTTGCCGTGCAGCTGCTCGGCGTCGGCCAGGCCCGGCTGCCCGCTGCGGTACAGCGCCGCCCCCTGGTGCGGGTTCTCGCCGTAGCGCAGCACGTCGGCCCGCTCCCAGCTGCCACCGACCCACACCGGGAAGCCACTCTCGTCATCCGGCGCGAGCACGTTGCCCATCCAGGACGCGACGGCCACGTCGTAGGAGGCGGTGTGCCGGAACGCCTCGGCGGCCAGGCCCTGCCGCTGGCCGAGGGTGAAGCCCCCCGCGCGCACTGCCGCCAGCACCTGCTCGTACCGGTCCGGGTCGACGACGACGGCCACCGACGGGTGGTTCTTGGCCGCCGCCCGCACCATCGCCGGGCCACCGATGTCGATCTGCTCGACGCACTCGTCCGGCGAGGCGCCGGAGGCGACGGTCTCGCTGAACGGGTAGAGGTTGACGACCACCAGGTCGAAGGGCGTGATGCCGAGGTCGGCCAGCTGGGCGACGTGCTCGGGCTTGCGCCGGTCGGCCAGGATGCCGGCGTGCACCGACGGGTGCAGCGTCTTGACCCGCCCGCCCAGGCACTCCGGGAAGCCGGTCACCTCTTCCACGGGGGTCACCGGGATGCCGGCGGCGGCGATCCGGGCCGCGGTGGCGCCGGTGCTCACCAGCTCCACAACGGCCTCGGCCAGCCCGCGGGCGAGCTCTTCGACCCCGGTCTTGTCGTACACGCCCAGCAGGGCCCGGCGTACGGGGGTGCGCTCGCTCATCGACTGGTCTCCTCGGTCCCTGTGCTGGTCAGAAGGGCACCGGTGGCCAGGGCTGCCACCGTCTGCACCAGGAGCTCGCGCTCCACTGTCTTGATCCGCTCGTGCAGGCCGGCCTCGTCGTCCCCCGGCAGCACCGGCACGGTCCGCTGGGCCAGCACCGGCCCGGTGTCCAGGCCGGCGTCCACCAGGTGCACGGTCGCGCCGGTGGTGGTGACGCCCGCGGCCAGCGCATCCCGGACGGCGTGCGCACCGGGGAACTGCGGCAGCAGCGAGGGATGGGCATTGACCACCCGCCCGGCGAAGGCGGCCAGCACGGCGGGGCCCAGCAGCTTCATGAACCCGGCGCACACGACCCAGTCCGGCCGGTGGGAGACGAGCTCGGCCGCCAGCGCCCGGTCCCAGGCGGACCGGTCCGCGTGGTCGCGGACCACGGTGACGAACGTGGGGACGCCGGCCGTCCGGGCGTGCGCGAGACCGGGGGCGTCGGACCGGTCGGACCCGACGGCCACCACGTCCAGGACGCCGTCCGGCCCGGCCGCCGAGTCCAGCAGCGCCGCGCACAACGTGCCCACCCCGGAGAGCAGCACGACCACGCGGGACCGCGGTGTGGCAGGCGCGGCGGCAGGCACGAGAGAACCCTAGCCGCCACCGGCCGGCCGCTCGTCGGCCCCGTCAGCCCCGGGCCCGCCAGCGCGAC
>JAOPWG010000132.1 GCA_025965775.1 Modestobacter sp.
ACGCCACCAGCCGGCGACCGCCCTGGGGGAGCTCGTCCAGGTGGGTGGTGAAGTCGGCGACCACCGCGTCGACGGCGATGTCCGGGTGCTCGGCGATGATCGCGGCCCCGGCGGCCCGCAGCACCGAGGGATCGACGTCCACGGGCACGAACCGGCGGAGCGTGCCGCCCTCGGCGAGCGCCTCGAGCAGCAGCCGGGTCTTCTCCGATGTCCCGCTGCCCAGCTCGACCAGCGTGTCGGGCCCCGATGCGGCGGCGATGTCGCCGGCGTGCGCGGCCAGCAGCGCCCGCTCGGTCCGGGTCGGGTAGTACTCCGGCAGCCGGGTGATCTCGTCGAACAGCTCGCTGCCCCGCTCGTCGTAGAACCACCGGGGCGGCAACGTCTTGGGGGTGGCGGTCAGCCCCGCCAGCACGTCGGCCCGCAGGGCGGCGCCGGCGTCGGCCGCGCCGAGGTGGTCGGTGAGCGTGAGTGTCACGAGCCCTCCTGCGAGGCGGGGGTCAGGGGTGTGCAGGCCACGCCGTCCGGCGTGACCTCGACGAGGGTCCGGTCGGGGACGTCGGACCAGCGCGGGTCGTCGTCCCACGGCTCGCTGGCCAGCGCCGTCCCCTCCTCGGTCACCAGGACGGAGAGCGTGTCTCCCCAGGTCGTGGCCAGCAGGCGGGTGCCGTCGGCGGCGAGCAGGTTGAGCCGGGCGCCCGGGTCGGCCGCGGCCACCTCGGTGACCGTGCCGCCCAGCGCGTCCGGCCCGCGGGCGAACACCAGGCCGGCGAGCAGCGCGCTGTCCACCGTCGACTCGGCGTCCCGGGCCGCCGGCAGCACCGAGCGGTCCACCCGGCCGTTGTGCGACAGCAGCCAGCGGCCGTCGGTGAACGGGGCGACGGCGCTCTCCTCCAGGGGCATGCCCACGGTGGCGGACCGGACGGCGGCGACCACGCAGCCGGCCGAGACCACGGGGGCGACCGAGGCGAAGGACGCCGCACCCCACAGCGGCTGCGCCGAGCGCCAGCGGGCCGGCTCGGGACGGCCGGGAGCCCAGAACCCGACTCCCCAGCCGTCGGCGTTGACCGTTCCGTACCGCTGCCGGCGGGGCGCGTAGGACTGCACCAGCAGCGAGGACGGCGGGTCCAGTACGAGTGAGGCCAGTGACCGCGGGCGCCCGAGCCAGGCGAGGTGCCGGCACATCAGGCGTCGAACGCCAGCCGGATGCCGCTGAACACCTGGCGGCGGATCGGATGGTCCCAGTTCCGGAAGCTCGGCCGCACGATGGAGGCCCCCACCGCCCACGACCCGCCCCGCAGCACGCGGTAGTCATCGCCGAAGAAGGGCGCCGAGTAGTCGGCGTACAGCATCGGGGTGAAGCCGGGCCAGGGCCGGAACGGCGAGGAGGTCCACTCCCACACGTCGCCCATGAGCTGTTCCACGCCGTAGGCCGAGGCGCCGGCCGGATATGCGCCCACCGGTGCCGGCCGGAGCGCGTGCCCGCCGAGGTTCGCCAGCTCCGGGGTCGGGTCGGTCGCCCCCCACGGGAAGCGACGGCGCCGGCCTGCGGCCGGGTCCCACGCGGCGGCCTTCTCCCACTCGACCTCGGTGGGCAGCCGGGCGCCCGGGCGGTGCTGGGCGGTCCAGGCGGCGAAGGCCTCGGCCTCGAAGGCGGTCACGTGCTGCACCGGCTCGTCGGCCGGCAGCTCCTCCACGATCCCGAACCGGGTCCGGGTGCCCCCCGGGTGCCAGAACTGTGGCCGGGACAGCTCGGCGTCGCACCGGTGCTGCCAGCCTCGGGCCGACCACCATCGGGGCTGGTCGTAGCCCTCGTCGTCGACGAACGCGGCGACCTCGGCGTTCGTGACCGGCACCCGCCCGATCCGGAAGGACGGGACGTCGACGGTGTGCGCGGGGCGCTCGTTGTCCAGTGAGAACGGCTCGTCGGTGCCGTCGACACCGAGGGTGAAGGGACCGCCGGGGACCAGCACGGTCGTCCCGGCCAGCTCCGGTCGACCGGGTGGCAGCGGCGTCCCGGGGCCGAGCAGCGCCGGGCCGGTGCGCAGCTGCAGCGTCTGCAGCATCGTCTCGTCGTGCTGCTGTTCGTGGCTGACCACCATGGCGACGTCGAACGGGGCCATGCCGTCGGGGCTCTGTCCCGCCTCGAACCGCTCCATCCTGTCGAGCACCCGGCCGCGGACCTCCGCGCAGAACGCCCGGGCCTCCACCGGCGGCAGCAGCGGCAGCTTGTCCCGGACCGCCCGCGGGTGGACGAACGCGTTGTAGAGCGACTCCACGTCCGGCGGCAGCAGCCCGGTGCACCGGGCGTCGCCACCCCGCAGCAGCCACAGGTCCTCCTGCTGCCCGATGTGCGCCAGGTCCCAGACCAGCGGGCTCATCAACGGGGAGTGCTGGCGCAGCAGCTCCGGCTCGTCGTGGCCGGTCAGCAGCAGGGTGCGGTCGCGGGCGGCGGTCAGCTCGCCGGCCAACTGGTCCATCAGGTCGGGCACGGCTGCTCCTCGGGGTCTCGGGTGGCGGCGAGCAGGGCGCCGGCGGCGCCTACGTGGCGGGCGGTGCGCAGCAGGTCGTCGCCCGGGCTGGAGCCCCGGCCGACCAGCTCGGCGAGGGCCGCGACCTCCCGGTCCAGGCCGGCCGGGGCGTGCCGCGCGGCCGCGTCCAGGCAGGCCACCGCGGCCGTGTGGAGAGCCGGGTCGGCCAGCCCCGCCC
>JAOPWG010000136.1 GCA_025965775.1 Modestobacter sp.
CGGGTCGGTGGCGAGTACTCCACGGCCGAGTTCGACGCGGAGAACTTCTCCGCATGAGCGACGTGCTGACCGTCGCCCGTTCCTGGGCAGACGCCGATCCCCACGACGGCGACCGCGCCGAGATCGAGGCCCTGATCGCCGCCGGGAGCACCGCGGAGCTGTCCAGCCGCTTCGCCGGTCCGCTGACCTTCGGAACGGCGGGCCTGCGTGGACCGCTGCGCGCCGGGCCGGCCGGGATGAACGCCGCCGTGGTCACCCGGGCGGCAGCCGGGCTGGGTGCGTGGTTGGCCGGCTCCGGGCACACCGGCGGCGGCGTGGTGATCGGCTACGACGCCCGCCGGCGCTCCGACGAGTTCGCCCGCATCTCGGCGTCCGTGCTGACGGCGGCCGGGTTCGCGGTGCAGGTGCTGCCGCTTCCGCTGCCCACACCGGTGCTGTCCTTCGCCGTCCGGCACCTGGGCTGCGTCGCCGGCGTGATGGTGACCGCGAGCCACAACCCGCCCGACGACAACGGCTACAAGGTCTACCTCGGCGACGGCGCACAGCTGGTGCCCCCGGCCGACCGGGAGATCGAGGCCGCGATCGCCGCGGTCGGCCCGGCGCGGGACGTGCCGCTGTCCGACGACTGGCTGACCCTCGCCGACGACGTCGCCGCCGACTACGTCGCCGCCGTCGTCGCGGCGCTGGAGCCGGCTCGGGTTCCGTTCCGCCGCGACCTCGTGGTGGCGTACACGGCCATGCACGGGGTGGGTGCGGCGACGACGCGGGCGGTGTTCACGGCCGCTGGTCTGGCCGAGCCGGTCAGCGTGCCGGAGCAGGACGCCCCCGATCCGACGTTCCGGACGGTGGCCTTTCCCAACACGGAGGAACCGGGAGCCACCGATCTGCTGAAGGCCCTGGCTGCCCGGGTGGGAGCCGACGTGGCGATCGCCCAGGACCCGGACGCCGACCGGTGTGCCGTCGTCTGCGGTGGTCGTCAGCTCACCGGCGACGAGGTGGGCGCGCTGCTGGCCGACTGGCTGCTGCGCCGCGGGGTGCGCGGCACGTACGCGGCCTCCCTGGTCAGCGGTTCGTTGCTCTACCAGCTGACCCTGGCGCACGAGGTGCCGTTCGCCGAGACCCCGACCGGGTTCAAGTGGATCATCCGGGCCGGCTCGCCGGCGGCGCCGCTCGTCTTCGGCTACGAGGAGGCCCTCGGCTACGCGGTCACCCCGTCGGTGGCCCGCGACAAGGACGGCGTCTCCGCGAGCCTGGCGGTCGCCCTGCTGGCCGCCGAGCTCGCCGCCGAGGGCCGCACGCTGATCGACCGGCTCGACGAGCTGGCCCGCGAGCACGGGCTGTTCGCCACCGGCCAGCTGTCGGTGCGCGTCGAGGACCTCTCGCTGATCTCCGGGGCGATGGCCCGGCTGCGGGCGGCGCCGCCGGCGCAGCTGCTCGGCCGCCCGGTCCAGGCCGCCGACCTGGCCGAGGCCGACCCGCCGGTGGACGCGGTGCGGCTGCTGGGCGACGGGGTGCGGGTGATCGTGCGGCCCAGCGGCACCGAGCCGAAGCTCAAGGCCTACCTGGAAACCGTCGTCCCGGTGCACGACGATGCCGGCGTGCTCGCCGCCCGCGGGCGCGGGGCCGACGAGCTGGACCAGCTGCGCGCGGAGATGGCCGCCGCACTCGGGTTGTAGGAGGGAGGCCGCCGTGGACGTCGGGGCGCTGGTGTTCGACGTGTTCGGCACGGTGGTCGACTGGCGCGGCGGCGTCGCCCGCGAGGCCCGGCGGCTGCTCGGCGACCGGGTGGACGCGCCGGCGTTCGCCGACGCCTGGCGGGATCGCTACGCCCCCTCGATGGACCGGGTGCGCTCCGGCGAGCTGCCCTGGACGCCGCTGGACGAGCTGCACCGGGCCTCGCTGGACGAGCTGCTCATCGAGCTCGGCCAGGACGACGTCGACGAGCCCACCCGCGCCGAGCTGGTGCTGGCCTGGCACCGGCTGGACCCGTGGCCCGACGCCGTCCCGGGGCTGACCCGGCTGCGCCGCCGGCACGTGCTCGCGCCGCTGTCCAACGGCAACGTGGCGCTCATCGTGGACATGGCGAAGCGGGCCGGGCTGCCGTGGGACGTCGTCCTGGGCGCGGAGCTGGTGCAGCACTACAAGCCCGATGCCGAGGTCTACGACGCGGCACCCCGACTGCTCGCCCTGCCGCCGGAGCGGGTGCTGATGGTCGCCGCGCACGTCTCCGACCTGGCCGCGGCCCGTGGGCGGGGGCTGCGGACGGCCTACGTCCACCGGCCCGGCGAGTTCGGGGGCCGGGTCGACCCGCCCGCGGCCGACCCGGACGCCGACCTGTCGGTGTCCTCGCTGGGCGAGCTGGCCGACCGGCTGGGCGCTCAGGCGTAGGGCTGCGGGTAGCTCGGGTCGGGGACCGGCGTGCCGCCGGCCGGGGGCGGGCCGTATCGGTTGGGGCCCCCGTCGCCCCGCAGGAAGCCGGTCTGCACCAGCAGCAGGATGGCGCCGACCAGCGGGATGAGCGCGAACATCAGCCACCAGGCGGAGTGGCCGCGGTCGTGGAGTCGGGTCACCTGCGAGGAGATCGACGGCACGACCGTGAGCAGCGAGACGATGATGCTGATCCAGCCGAGCTGGACCGAGCCCGAGGCGCTGTTCGAGCTGGCCGAACCGTCCAGCGTCGCCAGGCCCAGCGCCAGGTCGGCCAGGAAGGCCAGGACGCCGAGCGCGGTGATCGGCAGGACGTAGTGCAGCCAGTAGGTGCGGCGGGTGATCCGCCCGCGCCGGAGGTACCACTGCCCGAAGCTCATCGGAGCCCTTCCCGAGACGAGGCCGCCCCGGACGGGCGGTGGCCCATCGTGGCTGTCACTCCCGGCGAGGGCCATCCCCCGTGTGGGTGACACGTCGGGCGGGAAGCGCCAGGTCAGAGCCGGTAGGGCAGGCTCCCCGGGTGCCCGGCCGGCACCGGCGGGCCGTACCGGTTGGGCCCACCGTCGCCCCGCAGGAACCCGTTCTGCACGAAGAGGACGAGCCCACCCAGCACGGGCACCAGCGCCCAGGCCAGCCACCTCGCCGAGTGCCCCCGGTCGTGCAGCCGGCTGACCGTGGAGGAGACCGTCGGCACGACCGTCAGCAGCAGGACCAGGACGGAGAACGGCCCGCCGCTGCCGATCTCGAGGGCCGGCGGCGGGCCGCCGACCCGGGCGACGTCGCCGAAGCCGAAGGACGCATCGGCCAGCGAGCCCAGCAGGCTGAGCAGGCCCACCGGCAGCGTGTAGTGCAGCCACCAGGTCCGCCGGCTGATCCGCCCGCGGCGCAGGTACCACTGCCCGAACGTCACGGGACCGGGCTCACCGTCTCACGGCCGCCGCTCGTCAGCGCGCGCTGCGCGGCCTCGAGCACGCGGACGACGTCCCGGCCGAAGGCCGCGTCGCAGGGGTGCGCGCCGCCGGTGAGAGCGGCCGCGGACAGCTCGTCGACGGCGACCCGGTGGGCGTCCACCGGAGAGTCGAAGTCCGGCAGCAGCACGAGCCGGCCCGCGTCCCCGTGCACCCACGTCTCGATGCCCGTCGCCAGCGGCGCGACGGTGTGGGACACCGTGACCGTGCTGGCCCGCCCCTCCGCATGGGTGAGCACCAGGTGCACCGTGTCCCCCTGCCCGGCCCCGGCCTGTACCGCGGTCACCGGCCCGAGGGGCGGCACCAGCAGCGACAGCGCGTGCGGGCCGATGTCCCACAGCGCGCCGTGCTCGATCCGCCAGGAAGAGCCCGCGAACGGGGTGTCGGCCAGGGAGCTCAGCCAGCTCAGCGCACCCCCGGCCAGGTCCATCCGGCCGGCCTGCTCGAGCCACGTGGAGGTCGCCGTCCGGAAACGGGCGGTGAAGAACACGACCGACGCGACGCCGGCGGACTCCACAGCCGTGACCACCCGGTCGGCGGCCGCGGCCGACAGCGCCACCGGCTTCTCCAGCAGCAGGTGCTTGCCGGCCGCCGCGGCGCGCTCGGCCAGCGGAGCCTGCACGTCCGGCGGCAGCGCGATGCTCACCGCGTCGACGTCGGCCAGCAGCGCGTCCAGGTCGTCGAACCCGGGGACGTCGAACTGCGCGCCGACCGCCTTGGCCTTCGCGAGGTCCCGGCCCCACACCCCGGCCAGCTCGGCGGAGGGGTGCTCGGCCAGCGACGCGGCGTGCACGGCGCTGGCCCAGTGCCCGGTACCGAGCACTCCGAAGCGCACGGTCAGACCGCGCCGAACTGGCGGTCCCCGGCGTCGCCGAGACCGGGGACGATGTAGGCGGACTCGTTGAGCCGCTCGTCGACGCTCGCGGTGAACACCCGCAGCGGCAGACCGCTCTCCTCCAGCCGGCGCAGGCCTTCGGGCGCGGCGAGCGCGCACAGCACGGTGATCGAGGTGGCTCCCCGGCCGGTGAGCAGCCCGCAGCAGTGCACCAGCGAGCCGCCGGTGGCCAGCATGGGGTCGAGCACCAAGACCTCGCGGTCGACGAGGGACTCCGGCAGCGAGGCCATGTAGGCCTCCGGCTGGAAGGTGACCTCGTTGCGGGCCAGACCGACGAAGCCCATCTGGGACTCCGGCAGCATGCCGTGCGCGGTGTCGGCCATCCCGAGCCCGGCGCGCAGCACCGGCACGATCAGCGGCGGAGCGGCCAGCCGGTAGCCGGTCGTGGCCGTCACCGGCGTGGCGATCGGCTCCTCGACGACCGCCAGGTCGCGGGTGGCCTCGTAGACCAGCATCTGGGTGAGCTCCCGCAGCGCGGCGCGGAAGGCGGCGTTGTCGGTGCGCTCGTCGCGCATCCGCGAGAGTCGGGCGCGGGCGAGCGGGTGGTCGACGA
>JAOPWG010000146.1 GCA_025965775.1 Modestobacter sp.
GCTGGCTGCACACCGGGGACGTCGCGACCATCACCGACGGCATCGTGCGGATCGTCGACCGGGCCAAGGACATGATCAACCGCGGCGGCGAGAACGTGTACTCGGTGGAGGTGGAGAACGCGCTGGCCGCCCACCCGGACGTGATCGAGGTGGCGGTGGTGGGCGTCGCGGACCCGGTGATGGGGGAGAAGGTCGGCGCGGTCGTACTGGCCCGGCCCGGGGTCACCGCGGCGGAGCTGGTGCCCTCGCTGATCGCGTTCGCCCGCGGTCAGCTGGCCGACTTCAAGGTGCCGCAGTTCGTCCGGGTGCTCGACGGGCCGCTGCCCCGCAACGCCGGCGGCAAGGTGCGGAAGCCCGCGCTGCGCGGCACGGCGGACTGGATCGCCGTCCCGCGCTGACCACTCCTTCGGGGCAGGGGCACGACGATCCCCCGATCGGGGCATCCAGTTCCGCCCCCCAGCTGTCGATGGGACCGAACGGCCCCGACCAGGGCCGCCGAGTCGAGGCGAAGGCAGCTGATGAGCGAGCAGGGGCACCAGAGCGAGGGCACGGGCACGCCGTCCGTCCGCCGTCCGGAGGTCGCGCGGGCGCGGGTCCGCGGCGTGCTGGCCGGGACGAGCACGAGCCGGCGCCGCGTCATCGCGGTCGTGGCGACGGCCACGCTGGGCTTCGGCGGCGCCGCCGCGATCGACCAGTTCGCGCTGGCCGCCCCCGCGCTGACGCCGGTGGCCGACCTCGGCGCCGCCGGTGACGGCCTCACCCGCCTGGTGGTCACCCCCGTCTCGGGCAGCGTCACCGACGCCGAGCTCGAGGCCCTGCGGGCGGTCCCCGGGGTCGTCCACGTGCAGCGGGTCTTCGACGGGTCGGCCCTGGTGGCCACCCACGACCTGGCCCCGACCGACCTGGCCGGCGTCGTCGCCGGCTCCGACGTGCAGCTGTCGCCGACCGGCTCGGTCGCCGGTCGCACGGTCAGCGACCCGTACTGGTCGGCCTACGGCTACAACCTGGCCAACACCGGCTCGAACGCGTACCAGCAGACGGCCGTCGCCGGCGCCGACGTCGACGCGCCCACCGGCTGGCGCGCGGGTACCGGCACCGGCAAGGTCGTCGCGGTCACCGACACCGGCATGGACACCAGCCACCCGGACCTGCAGGGCGCGCTGTGGACCAACCCCGAGGAGGCCTGCGGCGCGACCACCGACACCGACGGCGATGGGCTGGTCGGTGACTGCCACGGCTGGAACTTCTACGGCGCCAACGCCGACGTCGTGAACGCCGGCGGCAACGTGCACGGGACCGGCGTCGCCGGTATCGCCGGCGCCCGCGCCGACAACGGCGAGGGTTCGGCCGGCGTCGCCCCGGGTGTGCAGATCATGCCCCTGGTGGTCGGCTACGGCCAGAACGTCGACGTCACGGCCGCGGCCGCGGCCATCCGCTACGCGGTCGACCACGGCGCCGACGTCATCAACGCCTCCTGGGGCAGCACCGGCCTGGCCCCGATCCTCGCGGCGGCGATCGACTACGCCAAGGCGGCCGGCGTGCTGGTGGTGGCGGCGGCCGGCAACGACTCGGGCAACCGCGACGCGGTCCCGTTCTACCCGGCCAACTACGCCAGCCCGGCCGTGCTGAGCGTGGGCTCGAGCACCGCCGCGGACACGATCAGCACGTTCTCCGGCTACGGCGCGACGACCGTCGACCTGTTCGCGCCCGGGCAGAAGATCGTCTCGCCGGCCCCGGGCGGTGGCTATTCCGCCATGGACGGCACCAGCATGGCCGCGCCGGAGGTCGCCGCGGCGGTGGCGCTGTACCGCGCGCACTACCCCGCCGCCTCGATGGACCAGCTGCGTCAGCAGCTCCTGGAGGACACCCAGAAGGTGGCCGCCTTCAGGGGCCGGTCGGTCACCGGTGGCCGGCTGTCGCTGACCGCGCTGGGCAACACCGCCGCCGAGGTGCAGTACAGCTTCACCTCTATGGTGGCGCGCCCCGGCCCGGTCACCCCGCAGGTCGTGGTCAGCGGCTCCACCCCGGCCGGCGGCTACTCCGTGCGCTTCGGGCTGGGCGAGGAGTACGCCGGTGAGCTGTACGCCCTGTCCGGGCAGCAGCTCACCATGGGCGGGGCCACGGCGACCACCGACGACAGCGGCGAGGCCGTCTTCGACCTGGGCGCCCGGCCCAGCGCCGGGCCGCTGGTGCTCTCGCCCTCCACGACGCTCGCGGAGGCCCGGTACGCCCTCACGGTGCAGATGTACCGCGACGGCACACCGGTCGGGCTGCGGTTCGCCGCGCCGCTGCTGGTGACGACGGCGACCGCCACCCCGACCGCCGCCGCCCCGACCACCGGCGCGGCGACCACGACGGCCGGCGCGCCGACCAGTGCCGGCAGCAGCAGGCCCGGGTCGTCCACGAGCCCGGTGACGGCCCGGCCCCCGGTGAGCGCATCCTCGACCGCGGGTTCCGTGCCCACGGCGGCCGGCCCCACCTCCGGCCCGGCCACCTCCACGGGGGTGCCGTCCACGACCGGGGCGAGCAGCACGGGCGCCCGCTCGACGGCCAGCAGCCCGGCGGCGACCACGTCGGCGGCGGGCTCGTCGAGCAGCCGGCCGGCGACGACGTCGGCTGCGGCCACCACCACCCGCGCGGGGACGACGTCCCCCGGCGCCGGCGGCACCACCTCGAGCGCTCCGTCGTCGAGCGCGGCCGGCAGCACCACGCGCACCAACCCGGCGGCGAGCTCGTCGACGGCCGGCCCCACCACGCCGGGACCGGGCGGCAGCAGGACCTACCCGGGGGTGGGCCCGTTCGGGCTGACCTCGATCAGTCCGACCCGGGTGAGCACCGCCGGCGGCACCTACGTGACCATCACGGGCACGGCCGTCCCGTCCGGAGCCCGCGTCCGGATCGGGCTCACCGCCTCCGCTCCGGTCTCGACGGTGTCGGCGACCCGGGTGGTGTTCACCACCCCGGCGCTGGTGGCCGGCACGTACGACGTGTACGTGTTCGCCCCCGACGGCACCTCCTCGGTGCTGACCGGCGGACTGCAGTACCTGGACACCTCGGGGACCCCGGGGACCTCGGCGGCGAGCAGCACCGCCAGCAGCACCTCGGCCGGCAGCAGCTCGTCGGCGGCGGCGGCGCCGTCGTGGGTGACCGGGCCGCACGGCGAGCGGCTGGTCCGCTCGGCGCTGTTCGCCGCGCTCGGCAAGACGATCTGGAAGGTCGGTTGCTCTTCCTCGTGCAGCGGCATCGCGGTCTGACCAGCCGGGGCGGCTGACCGGCGGCCGGGCGCCCTGGCCGGCGGTCAGCCGTCTTCCAGGCCGAACCCGGGGGGGACGGGGACGTCGATCAGCGCGAGCAGGCGGACGACGGTGTCCTCGACGGCGTCGTCGGTCGACGGCTGGCCGGCGTGCTCGGCCAGCAGGGGGCGCACGTCCTCGGCACGGGGTGACCGGCCCAGTGTCGCCCCGGCCCAGCCGAGGAAGGCCTCGACCTCGGCCGGGACGTCGACCGGGTTGCTGGCCTCGGGGTCGCCGAAGTAGTCGCGCGGCTGGTGGCCCAGGTAGAAGCGGCCCCGGCCGGCCGGCGCCGGGCGGTAGTCGATCGTCGCGATGTCGCTGTCGTGGACGTCGACGACGAGTTCGGGGCCTGCGCCGCTGCGCTGCTGCCACTGGCCGTCGCGGTAGATGAAGGTGCCGAAGTAGCCCACGACGGCCATGCTGCCCTCCGGTACCGACCGGACCCCCGCCATCACCGGGCGGGTCGCCGGTGGTGGCGGTGGCGAGGAGGGGGCGGCCCGGTGGGTGCTGACCGCCCGACGTCGACCCGTCACCGGGCGCGACGACTGCGGCGGCGTGTGGCGCCGCGTGAGCCGGCTGCGGCGCGGGGTCCGGCCGCACCGGTCACCGGCACGGCGGCGTCCGGCGCATTGACCGGGTTACCGGTGCGCGCGGAGCCGCCCTCATGGCGTCGATCTACGCGCCGGACGCGCGGCTGTTGCCGCCGGGCGCAGAGCCGGTGACCGGCCCGGTGATCGAGCAGTTCCGGCAGCAGATGTTGAACGCGGGTGTCAGCGGGGGTGCGCTGCACACCAGGACCGTCGAGGAGCACGGCGACGTGGGCCATCGAGGAGGGCCACTACGAGATGGAGGTCGGCGGGCCGGACGTCGACATCGGCAAGTACGTCCTGGTCCACCGGCGTCAGCCCGAGGGATCGTGGAAGGTCGACATGGACATCTTCGACTCCAGCCGACCGCCCGGTGACCCGGCCGGCGGGTAGCGGCGCCGCAGGTGCCCGGGCTCGCGTCAGGCGCGCTCGGCAGGCTCCTCCTCCGTCGGTTCCAGCGCCGTGTCCGGACTGTCGCGCAGGAAGAGGTACCAGTAGGACGTGGAGACGAAGACGACGGCGCCGACCAGGTTGCCGACGCCGGAGAACAGCCAGTTGAGCAGCACCTCACCCCAGCTGAGGTGCGGGACGCCGGCCCAGATCGCGGCCGGCAGGAAGAACATGTTGGCCACGACGTGGTCGAAGCCCATGGCGACGAACGCCATGATGGGGAAGAAGATGGCCAGCACCTTGCCCGAGACGGTCCGCGCGGCCAGCGACATCCACACCGCCAGGCAGACCAGCCAGTTGCAGCCGATGCCGCGCAGGAACACCTGCCAGTGCGACTCCCCGGTGGCCTTGGCCTCGGCGATCGCGGCCAGCCGGTCGTAGGTGAGCCCGGCGGTACCGCTGGCCCCCGCGTGCCCGATGACCCCGGTCTGGACGGCGAGGAAGTACGCCACGAACATCGCGCCGATCAGGTTGCCGATCAGCACCAGGGTGAGGTTGCGGACGACGTCGCCCACGCCGATCCGGCCGCGCATGGCGCCGAGCGGGACCAGCATCATGTTGCCCGTCGCCAGGTCCGAGCCGGCGATCACCACGAGGACCAGGCCGAGGGTGAAGGCCGTACCCATGAACAGCGTGGGCAGCGTGCCCCAGGTGGCCGGGGCCAGCCCGGAGGAGACGCTGATCGCGACCAGCGCGCCGAAGGCGATGTAGGCGCCGCCGAGGAACGCGCTGACGAGCACCCGGCTCCAGGTCAGGCGGGTCTTCTTCGCCCCGGTCTCGACAGCGACCTGGGCCATCTCCGCTGGTTCACGTGCGCTCATCTGCGTCTCCGGTGGGGGTGACCGGCGGCCCGTCGATTCAGCCGTGTGGTCAGCCTCCCGAAGGTCGCGGCCGGGCGCCAGGTGGAAGGCGCGTGGCCTTGCCGATCCGCCGCGTCGCTCGCACTCTGGAGCCCTCACCGTCGAGGGGGCTGCCATGAGCCGCAGGGAGATCGACGCCCTGAACGCCACGTTCGTCGCGGGTTTCGAGAAGTCGGACGCGGCCATGGTCGCCTCGGTCTACGCCGCGGACGCGCGGCTGCTGCCCCCGGGCTCGCAGTCGGTCACCGGCGCCGCGATCCAGGAGTACTGGCAGGGCGTGCTGGACAGCGGCGTCACCGGCTGCGTCCTGCACACGACGTCCACCGCCGAGCACGGCGACGTGACCATCGACGAGGGGCGTTACGAGATCCGGGTGGGCGACGAGGTGGTCGACACCGGCCACTACGTCACCGTGCACGACCGGCAATCCGATGGGACCTGGGCCTGCGATCTCGACATCTGGAACTCCAGCCGGCCGCCCGCTCCCCGACCGTCGCGGTAGCGGCAGGCCCGGTAAGCCCCACTAGTCGTCCTGGTTGCCCTTCCCGCGGCCGTTGCCCTTGCCGCCCTTCTCGTCGTTACTGCCGTTGCCCCATCCGGACCACGACCCCGCGCCGGAGCCGGAGTCGGAGCCGGGATCGCCGGCGGTCGTCTCGGGGGTGGGCGCCGGCGCGACGGTGGTCACCGGCGCGGCAGGCGGCGCGGGGGGCGGGGCGACGGCGTGCGTGAGGGTCACCAGCGTGCCGGGCGACAGCTCGCCCGCCGGGTCGACGGCGATCACCTGGCCGTCGGGCACGTCCGGGGTCTGCACCGGCCGCAGCGTCACCTGGAGCCCGCGCGCCAGCAGTTCGGCCTGCACCTCGGCGACCGGGCGGCCCACGTAGTCGCCGGTGGACAGCGCCACCATCCGCACCGCGGGCGTGGTCGAGGGAGGGCTGGTCGAGGTCACCGTTGCCGACGCGGTGGTCGGGGACGGCGTCGCGCCCTCGGCCGCGGTCGTGGCGCCGCCGAAGACCTGGAGCGTGCCGGCGACGAGCGCGGCCAGCGCCAGGAGCACGAGCACCGGCAGCAGCAGCAGCCGGCGGCGCCGGCCGTCGTCCGGATCGGGATCGGGATCGGGAAACGCACGTGCGCCGGCGGCCGGGATCGGCGCCGTCCCACCGGGCGGCAGGGTCCCCACGGCGGCCAGGACGGACGTCGGCGCGTAGCGCACGGCCCCGCCCAGCGGACGGCCGGCGATGACGTCGTCGACGGCGTCGCGGAAGGCGGCCCCGTCGGGGAAGCGTTCGGCGGGATCCTTGACCAGCGCGCGCTCGACCAGCCGGCGCACGGCCTCCGGGACGTCGTCCGGCAGCGGCGCGGGCATCTCGCGGATCTGCTTGAGCGCGATCTGCACCGAGTTCTCGCCCTCGAAGGCGCGCCGCCCGGCCAGGCACTCGTAGGCGACCACGCCGAGTGAGTAGACGTCGCTGGCCGGGGTGGCCCGGGCGCCCTGGGCCTGCTCGGGGGAGAGGTAGTGCGCCGTCCCGATGACCTGCCCGGTCTGGGTGAGCGGCACGCTGGAGGCCGACTGGGCGACGCCGAAGTCGGTGATCTTCACCCGCCCGTCGGAGCCCAGCAGCACGTTGCCCGGCTTCACGTCGCGGTGGACGACGCCCGCCTCGTGCGCGGCGGCCAGGCCGGCGGCGCTCTGCCGGACGACGTCCAGCGTCCGGTCGGCGCCCAGCCGGCCCTCACGCGCCATCAGCGCCGACAGCGACTCCCCGCGGACCAGCTCCATCACCAGGTAGGCCAGGTGCTCGCCGTCGCCGGTCTCCGGCGCGACCTCGCCGTAGTCGAACAGCGTGGCGATGTTGGGGTGCACCAGGCCCGCGGACAGCTGTGCCTCGGCGCGGAAGCGGGCCAGGAACGTCGGGTCGCCGGTGTACTCGCTGCGCAGCACCTTGACCGCGACGTCCCGGTTCAGCAGGGTGTCCCGGGCCTGCCAGACCTGCCCCATGCCGCCGGTGGCGATCAGGGCCGAGAGCTCGTAGCGGCTGCCGAAGGTGCGGCCCCTCGGTTCCACCGAATCCCCCTGCTCCTCGCGAACCCCCGACGGACCCGCCGGGGACGTCGACCATCCCACCAAGCCCGGATCGGGTCGGCGACCGGGGGCACCCGGTCGGGTGACGGGCGGCGCCTCACCCGGCGAGCACGAAGCCCTCGTACTCCTTGGCGGCCACGTCGTCGCACACCGCACGGTAGTTCCCCACCCCGCCGATGTAGGGCATGAACACCCGCGGCTTGCCCTCGACGTTGGCGCCCATGTACCAGGAGTTCGCGGTCGGGTAGAGCGTGGCGTTGCCGACGTCCTGCACGTGCTGGGTCCAGGTGTCCTCGGCCTCGTGGGTGGCCTCGATGACGGCGATGCGGTGCTCCCGGGCGTAGCCGATCGCGTCGGCGATCCACTCCACGTGCTGCTCGATCGACACCATCATGTTCGACAGCACCGAAGGCCTGCCCGGCCCGGTGATGATGAACATGTCGGGGAAGCCCGCGGTGGCCACGCCGAGGTAGGTGCGCGGCCCGGCGGCCCACTTCCCGGCCAGCTGGAGCCCGTCGCGGCCGCGGATGTCGATCCGGGTCAGCGCCCCGGTCATCGCGTCGAACCCGGTGGCGAAGACGATCGTGTCGAACTCGTACTCCTGCTCCGAGGTGCGGATCCCGGTCGGGGTGATCTCCACCAGCGGCGTCTTCTTCAGGTCGACCAGGTGGACGTCGTCCCGGTTGTGGGTGGCGTAGTAGCCGGTGTCCAGGCAGGGCCGTTTGGTGCCGATCGGGTGGTCGGTCGGGCACAGCGCCCCGGCGGTCTCCGGGTCGGTCACGATGTCCCGGATCCGGCTGCGGATGAACTCCGCGGCGGTGTCGTTGGCCTCCTTGTCGGTGATGAGGTCGGTGTAGGCGACCAGCACGCTGACCAGGTTCCCGTTGGGGTTCTCCCAGGCGCGCCGGTAGGTCTCCTCCCGCTCCTCCGGGCTGGCCTCCAGCGCGGACTTCTGCGGCTCCTCGACCGGGATGCCGAAGCCGGAGGCGCGGGCCTGCTGCCGGTGGTCGGGGTAGTGCGCCTTCATCCGCTCCTGGAAGCCGGGCTCGAACGGGTGGTTGTGCGCCGGGAGGGCGAAGTTCGGCGTCCGCTGGAAGACGGTGAGGTCGGCGGCCTGCTCGGCGATCAGCGGGATGCTCTGGATGCCGGAGGAGCCGGTGCCGA
>JAOPWG010000168.1 GCA_025965775.1 Modestobacter sp.
AGGCCAAGCGGCTGCGTCCGCTCGCCGAGAAGCTGGTCACCATGGCCAAGCGCGGTGACCTGCACGCCCGCCGGCAGGTCATGACGACGATCCGCGACAAGAGCGTCGTCCACCACCTGTTCGCCGAGATCGGTCCGCGCTTCGGCAACCGGCCCGGTGGTTACACGCGCATCGTCAAGGTCGGCCCCCGCAAGGGCGACAACGCGCCGATGGCCATCATCGAGCTGGTCGAGGGCCTGACCGTGGCCCAGGAGGCCGTCGGCGAGGCTGAGCGCGCCCGGGGCACCCGGTTCGCCAGCGGTGCCGGCGCGTCGGCAGCCGCCGGTGAGGTCACCGCCGACGCCCTCGAGGACGCCCACGCCACCACCGGCCCCGGCGGGGACACCAGCCCGGCCGTCACCGCCGGCGCCGAGGGCCTCGAGGAGGCGGAGGCGGTCGTCACCGACGTCTTCACCCCCGACGACGAGCGTCAGGACGACGATGCCGTCACCCCGCAGCCGACCGCGGTGAACAACGCCGTGGTCGACGACCCGGAGCTGACCCCCGACGTGGCCGAGGCGGCCGCCGCCGAGGTCAACGCCGCCGAGGTGAGCGACGCGGCGACCGAGAGCCGCAAAGCCCCCGGCGGCGAGTCGGCGCCCGACCCCGCGTGATCCGCTGATCCACCCGCACGTCCCGGACGAGCCCGTCACCGAAGCCGGTGGCGGGCTCGTCCGCATCCGGCTGGACGTCTCCTACGACGGCACCGCGTTCCACGGCTGGGCCCGCCAGCCCGCGCAGCGGACCGTGCAGGCCGAACTGGAACTGGGCCTGGCCACCGTGCTCCGCTGCGACGTCGACCTGACCGTCGCCGGCCGGACCGACGCCGGCGTGCACGCCACCGGCCAGGTGGCGCATGCCGATCTCCCCGCCCGGGTGTTCGCCGAGCACGAGTCGCGGCTGCTGCGCCGGCTGCGCGGCGTGCTTCCGCCGGACATCGGGGTCACCGGCGCCCGGGTCGTCCCGGGCGACTTCGACGCCCGTTTCGGCGCGCTCGCCCGGCACTACGTCTACCGGCTCACCGACGCCGACGCCGGGCCACCGCCACTGCGTCGCGCCGACACCGTGGGCTGGCCGCGCCGCCTGGACGCCGACACCATGCAGCTGGCGGCCGGGCTGCTGCTCGGTGAGCAGGACTTCGCCGCGTTCTGTCGGCGCCGTGAGGGCGCCACCACCATCCGGACCCTGCTGGCGCTCGACGTCGCCCGCAGCGGGGCGCTGGTGACCGTGGCCGCGTCCGCCGATGCCTTCTGCCACTCGATGGTGCGCAGCCTCGTCGGGGCCCTGCTGGCCGTCGGGGAGGGGCGCCGTCCGCCGGAGTGGCCGGCCTCCCTGCTGACCCGCACCACCCGGGCGGACGACGTCCCGGTCGCGCCGGCCGGCGGGCTCACCCTGGTCCGCGTCGACTACCCGGCCGACGACGAGCTCGCCGCCCGCGCGCGGGTCACCCGCGCCCGGCGCGACGTCCGCTGAGTGGGCTGCAGGTCACACGACGGCGGCCACCGCCTCCGCGATGGGGGTGTCCCCGCTGACCAGCTCGATCACCGCACCGCTCTTCGGGTCGTCCAGCAGGGCGGCGAGCACGGCCGCCACGTCGTCGCGCGGGACGTCCCCACGCTCCACGTGCCGGTCCAGCCGGACGCGGCCGGTGCCGGGGTCGTCGGTGAGTCGGCCGGGACGCACCACCGTGGTGTCCAGCCCGGGGCGGGGGAGGACGTTCTGCTCGGCGGCGAGCTTGGCGCGCAGGTAGGCCACGAACACCTCGTCGACCCCCTCGGGGGTCGCCCCGCCGGCCACCGTGTCCACGCCCATCGAGGACACCATCAGGTACGGGCGCACCCCGGCGGCCTCTGCCGCGTCGGCCAGCAGGACCGCCGCGGCCCGGTCCACGGTGTCCTTGCGTGCGATGCCGCTGTTCGGGCCACCGCCGGCGGCGAAGACCACGCCGTCCGCGCCGGCCAGCACGGCGGACACCTCGGCGACGGAGGCGTGCTCGAGGTCCAGCACGACCGGCTCGACCCCATCGGACTCGAGGTCCGCGCGGTGGTCGGGGTTCCGGACAAGGCCGGCGACGCTGTCGCCGCGCCTGCTCAACAGCCGGCCGAGCCGGCGGGCGACCTTCCCATGGGCTCCTGCGATCACGATGCGCATGCCCGGCGGCTACCCGCCCGGCCCACCGGGACACACGCCGGGCCTCAGCCCCTCGCCGGAGGCCGCTGACGGTGGGGGTCGCGCTGGGCCGGCGTGGCATCCGGGTGGGCGGCCCGCGAGCGGGCCCGGGCGAGCTCGGCCGGCGTGTCGCAGTCCGTCCAGGGCTCCGGACGACCGGCCTGTACGGGGGGGCGGTAGCGCCGGACGGCCAGGGGGGCCAGCACCGCCCGCATCGACGTCGGCCCGCTCGTGTCGGCCACTGCCGCACGCAGCGCCGCGGTGCGCCACACCCCGAGCAGCAACTGGTCCCGTCCGGTGGGGTCGATCACCAGCACCCCGTCGCCGGTGAGCCGCTCGCGGAGCCCGTCGACCAGTTCGGCGGTGAGGAAGGGCAGGTCCGCGGCGAGCAGGGCCACCACGTCCTGGGTGACCGCGGCCAGCCCCGCCCGCAGCGCCGGCACCGGGCCGCCCCCGGGCGGCTGCTCGCGCACTTGGACGACGCCGCCGGGCACCGGCTGCGGCGGACCCACCACGACCCGGATCTCAGCGCCGGCCACCGCCGTCAGCACGATGGACAGCATCGTGCGGCCGCCCACCTCCAGCTGTGGTTTGGCCTGCCCGCCCAGCCGTGCCGCCCGGCCACCAGCCAGCACGACCGCGGCGAAGGGTGGGAGCGCGTCCATGGAGAAACGGTAGGGCGCTACCGATGAGTACCGTCAGCACCGTGGGACGAGTCACCAGCCGAACGCCAGTGCTGCGCATCCGCGGCGACGTACACAGCACCCGCCCGGACACCGTCGCGGCCGAGGAGCCCTTGGAGATCCGGCTGGGGGGCACCCCGCTGGCGGTGACCATGCGCACGCCGGGCGACGACTTCGACCTGGTGCACGGTTTCCTGGCCACCGAGGGCGTCATCCGCTCCTCGGCCGACATCGCCGGGCTGCGCTACTGCAACTCCGTCGACGACGCCGGTCGCAACACCTACAACGTGGTCGACGTGGACCTGGCCCCGGGCGTCGAGGCGCCGGACACCGCGCTGGACCGCAACTTCTACACCTCCAGCTCCTGCGGTGTCTGCGGCAAGGCCAGCATCGACGCGATCCGCACCAGGACCGCCTTCGACGTCGCCGCCGACACCACGCGGCTGACGCTGGCCACCCTGCTCGCCCTGCCGGACCGGCTGCGGGCGGCCCAGCAGGTGTTCGACCGCACCGGTGGGCTGCACGCGGCGGGCCTGTTCACGACCGACGGCGAGCTGGTCGCCCTGCGTGAGGACGTCGGCCGGCACAATGCGGTGGACAAGGTCGTCGGCGACGCGATCCGCGAGGGCCGGGTCCCCCTGGCCGGGCACGTGCTGATGGTCAGAGGCCGCTCGTCGTTCGAGCTGACCCAGAAGGCGGCGATGGCCGGGGTCCCCGTGCTGGCCGCGGTGTCGGCACCCAGCTCGCTCGCGGTGGAGCTGGCCGAGGAGGTCGGGATCACCCTCATCGGCT
>JAOPWG010000169.1 GCA_025965775.1 Modestobacter sp.
GTGTTTGGACGCCCCCGGCTGGGTCATCGCCAGCTCCTGGGCCAACTCGGTCACCGGCCGCTCACCCGCCCGCAGCAGCACCAGGATCTCCCGGCGCTGCGGCTCGGCGATCGCGTTGAAGACGTCCGACGTCGTCGCTGCTCGTGCCATGGGCGCCACCATATTCCGATATCGGCATACGTCAAGTCGGGAGGAATCAGGCGGGTCTTGTCAGATGACGATCGTGACCCTTGTCGGCGGCTGCGGACACCCGTATCCGGGAGACGGCACGCGCGACGGCGGCGGGCAGGGAGCGCGATGGGTGAGAGGATCGGCGTGTCACGCGACTTGCTGATCACCACCCAGAGGTGACGTGAGCGGTTGTTGTCACCCCATACGTCACCCCGGTGCTGTGGGTCGCCCTCAGTGCGGGTGTGGCGTCGTTCGGCTCCGAATGTAGGAGCGGCGGGTCACCGCGTCGAGGACCGCGGCGAGGGCGACCGACAGGTCGTCGAGATCGCGGTTGTAGATGCGTCCGTCGTCGAGCTGGATGGTGATCTCGCCCAGCAGTCGCGGCCAGTCCTGCCGGGTCGGTGGGGTGGGCACCGGCATCTCGACACGTCGTTCGACGACCTTCACCGCTGAGAGCCCGGACGAGGCGGCACGTGCCTGCTCCCAGGCGCGCTGCCGGCATGACGCCGAGCACCACTTCGGGATGCGTCCGTGGGCTTTGGGCTCCATCGGCTCGCCGCACCATGCGCATGTCGTCGCCGCGCGTCGGCGATCCGATGTGCCTTCTCGCCGTGACGGCGTGGCCTCGTCCGCAGGCGTCGCGCTGGGCCGTGCGGCTTGGGGGAGTGCTCGCGGGCCACCGGTCCTCGTCGCGCACTGCAGGCCCGCGGGCTTCCTCGCCATCACGCCACCTTATTCATCACGACGTAATGCCGACACCTGGTGACGCTCCTCTTGTGTCAAGCGGTGCTGAGGGCGGCTTCTCCGGTCGCTGATGACAGGGGCGGGAGCAGCCGTAGGGGAGCTGGCGGCCGCGGGTTGATGTGGTGGTAGATCTCGCGAGCTCCGCCAGCTCTGGGCGGTCAGCCGCCGGTTTGCTCGGTGTTCGGCTGCGTCATCAGGGGGAAGGAGGGCCTGAAGCCCTTGACGACCAGACGCACGCCGAACGAGCACCCGGCGAGGGGGCTCAGCGCCACCTATCCCCCTTCGCCGTGACGTAGCGCTGCCCGACGTATCGCCAGGGAACGACGGCCAGGATGATGACGACCACCGAGCAGCTGACGATCACCTGGGACATGGCCTGGTCGACATGTCCGGCTGCAACCGCCGGCAGGGCGACGACGCCCAGCCAGATCACCTTCCAGAGGCACTCGAAGATCAAGATCGGCAGCAGTCGTACGGGGTACCGCAGGCCCAGGAACGCCAGCAGTGACATCGCCGTGAGCAGAACGGTGACGACTCCCTCGAACAGCGGCGTGGACTGGTCGTAGTTGATGACCAGCGGCCACTTCACCACGGCGAGGCCGAAGCCCATGACGGCGTATCCGACTCTTATCGCGTGTAGGCGCCAGAGCGGCAGAGCTTCCGCGTCGGTGCCGGGGGAACGGTGTGTTGCTGCGGGGCTGTGCGCGGTGGCGCTCATGGCTGGACTCTCTGTTCGGTCGGTGCCCGGGTGCAGGCGGAGGTCGCCGCTGCGAGGTGACTGAAGGCCGTGCGGATCGGCGGGACGCGCGGGGGACGGGCGTCCTTCCGGTGGTGGGTCGGGATGCCGGCTACGCGGCTGGGGCGGGGGCGACCGGGGCGGGGGCGCCCGGCACACCGGACGGTGGCGGAGGTGTGGGGATGGCCGGTGTCGAGCCGGGGTCGGTGCCGCCCTGGTCGAGGCGGAATGGCGGGTACTGGTCGGTCATTAGCGCCGCGTAGGCGGCCACCCGCAGCGCCCAACGGTCCATGCCGAGGATGAAGTCGTACAGCGGGCGGGGGTAGCGGCCGGTGAACAGGACGACGATGCCCGCGATGAACACGAGCAGCCCGACCAGACCGCCGGCCGCCCAGCTGTCGTTCCCAAAACTTCCGTGCGCGCCGAACCACAGGCCGCCGCCGACGAAGATGCCCACGATCACGTACTGCGGGATGGCCAGCAGCCACCACTTGATCAGGACCAGTCCCCGGGACAGCCGCTCGGGATAGGCCACCTCCAGGTGCGCCGGGTAATCCGCGACCTCGTTCAGGGTGAACGGCGGGTAGCGGTCGGTGGCCAGCGCCCCGTAGCCGTAGTAGTGCACTCGCCACGACCAGCGCAGCACGCCGACGTTGAAGTCGAACAGGCCCCGCGGGTAGCGGCCGGTGATCAGGATCGCGAAGAACGCCACGATGCCGACGGCGTAGAAGGCCAGCCACAGGAACAGCAACACCACCAGGTGCGGGACCAGCAGCAGCGGCTTGACCAGCCACAGCCCGCGGGAGACGGCCTCGGGATCGGGCGCCCCCTCTACTCGGAGCGGATAGGACGTGCGGCTGTCGGTCATAGCGACCTCTCCGCCCCACTGTCTGTCGGGTGCTTGGTCGGTGGTGAGACCGGCGCGGGCCGGGCGGTCAGGGGATGGTCGGACATCGGGACTCCTGAAGTTCAGGTGCGGTGGGTTGTGGCGTGGGTGCGGTGCGGGGCGGGGGCCGGCCGTCAGGCCAGGACGGGGTGGTGAAGTCGCGGAAGGCGTTGCGGACGTCGTCGACGGGGTCGCCGTGTCGGCGTCCACTGGGGCGGGCCGGAGGGTCAGGCGTCCGGTGCTCTCTTTGCTCGCGAGCGGGTGCCGGACGCCGGGTCGGGTCTCCGATCTGGTCGTGGCTGCTGTACCGGCCCATCCAGGGTGCGCAGCATCAGCAGCGGGACGCCGAGGTCGCGGATCCGGGTGAGGACACCGTGCAGTTGCGCCTGGTCGACGAGCGGCCCGGTCAGGCTTGTGGTGCCGTCGTGGAGGCGGACGAGGGTGAGGTCGCCGAGGGTGGCTGCCCAGTGATCGTCGAGGTGCCCCGCGACCCGGATCTCGTACGTCGCCGTGCCGGTCGGCGTCGGGCCGGTCTGGCCTGGGCCGGCAGGGCTTGGGCGGGTCATGCCGGGGCTCGCTCTGGCACCCTGTGGGTGGTCGTGCTGCGTGAGTGGCGGCGGTTGCGCCGGCGAGCGGGACGGCGGATGACCCACTCGGCGACGGCGAGGTTGATGACCCAACCGGCGCCCTTGGCCAGGTCCGAACGCAACTCGCCGGTGCCGAAGATGGCCGCGGCGATGCCGTCGGTGAACGCCTGGGTGCCGGCGGCCAGGCCGATCGCGTAGGCCCGGATCATCCAGGCCCGGTGGGCGGCGATGTCGCGGCGGCGGATCGCGGTGACCCCGAGGAGCAGGCTGGCGGCCATCGCGGAGGCGAATACGAGCCGCAGGATGTAGAGCAGGTCCCCGGCGCCCGGCTGCGCCTCGTAGAAGAGGGTCAGCCACAGTGCCGACCCGGCGACCGCCAGCCCCGCCCCGGCCACGAGACGGCCGGCGCGGCGGTGCCACGTGCGGTGGGAGCGCCGAAAGCGGGGCACGAACTGGAAGGTGCCCACGAGGGCGAACACTGTGGCGCCGACGATGTGGACGACGAGGGCGGCCGGGAACCCGTTGAACCGGTGGTCGGCCGGTATCAGGTCGGGTCCGCCGGCAAGCTGGACGAGCCGCAGCGCGCCGGCCGCGACGGGGATGGCGGAAAGGGCCACCAGCGCGGCCGGGACCGGCCAACCCGGAGGCTGGCCGGCCCGCCTGTCGCGTGGCGAGGCGGATTGCGCACCAGGTGAGGTCTGCGGGGCGGCCCGCTGCGGGGTGGTCATCGGACTGCGGGCTGTGCGACCGGGCTGACGGCAGGGCCGGTCTCGGCGGACGTTTCCGGGGACGCCTGGCGGCTGTCGCGAGCATTGCGCCACAGGGAGACGCCGAGGGCGATGAGCGCGATGCCCTCGGGGACGGCGAGGGGCCGGTTGAATGACTCCGGCAGAACTGCGAGCGCGGCGGTGGCGGCAGTGCTGACGGCGAGCAGGGCGGCCGCCCAGCGGGCGAGGACGCGGGTGCGGAACAGGGCGACGCCGAAGAGAAGGCCGCCGAGGATGTAGCCGCCACCGGCGAAGTTGAACAGGGTTTGCAGTCCGCCGATGTCACCATTCGGCGTTCCGCCGTTGGCGGCGGCGACGACGTCGTTGACGAACCCGGGCTGGCTGTGGACCAGGTTCGGGAGGACGGCGGCGGCGATGACCTCGACGGAGAACAGGGCCAGGTAGCCGGCCGCGAACATGAGGTAGCCGATCAGGCCGAGGACCCCGGCCTTGCGGTACTGGCGCAGGTACATGCCGGTGATGCCTGCGAGCGCTAGCGCCACCATGACGATCTTGGCGCAGCCGCGGACCACCCACTGGGTGGTCTCGGTGGTGAAGGAGCCGGTGGACGGGTGGCCGATCTGAATGGCGATGAAGATGGACCCTGCAACCACGGCTGCGGCGCCCGCGGCCTTGGTGAGGCCGGTAGCGGTGATGGTCATGACGGCTCCTGGTTCCCGACGCCGGACGGGTAGCCGGCGATGTCATGGACGCTAGAAACCGGGTTGGTGAGGCCACATCACATGACCATGTGACCGTCTTGGTGATTCGCTGTGGTGGCTCGGCTTCGTGATTTCCGGGTGCCGGAGGGGCCTACAGCAGGTCCAGCTCGCCTGCGCGGCTGACCGCGCCGCGCCGGGTGTTGACGTCGAGCTTGGTGAAGATGTGCCGGGTGTGGGTCCGGAACGTGTTGACCGACATGAACAGTCGGCCGGCGATCTCGGGACCGGACAGGTCGGTCGCGAGCAGCCGGAGCACCTCGACCTCGCGCTCGCTCAACGGCTCCCGGCCGGTTGGCCTCGGCGGGCGACTATCGGGGGGCGAAGCAGGCTGGCGCCCGGCCGTCTGGAGCAGCGCCGCTGCCTCGTCCGAGCCGGGCAGGTCCGGGCGTCGGGCGGCCGCCCGAAGGAGCTCGGTCATCGCGGGGCCTTCGTCCAGGAACAGCCGGCGATACCCGGCCGGGACGCCGACGTGCAGCGCGCGGCCCAGGTCTGCGCACGCGGCGTCGAGGTCGTCCCGGGGGCGCCCGAGGGCCCGCACCAGCAGGGCCTCGACGAGGCTGCCGCCACGATCCGCGGCTTCGGCGACGGCCACGATCCGATCCAGCAGCGGGAGGGCGTCCTCGAGGATGTTCGGTTGTGGGGCGGCGCGGTGCTGCGCGATGAGTAGGCGGGCGAGCGTGAGCTGGTCGTACTCGGCCAGGTAGTTGGCCGGGTCGTCGGGGGTGACGTGATGGGCGCGTGCCCATGCCGCTGCGTCCTCCAGCCGCCCCAGCGCGATGTGGACCCGCGCCCGGATGGCGGGGATGGGGCGCACGTCGGGGAAGTAGCCGGGCAGGTACAACGGCAGCGCCTGCTCGAGCATGCCGACGGCGCCGTTCAGGTCGCCGTAGGCCACCAGCAGTCCGGCCATGGTGGTGTACCAGCGGTGCCGGTTCTCCGGCAGCGACGCGCGTTCGCCGAGCTCACGCGCGGTCTGCAGATGCGTCGCGGCGGCGCCGAGGTCGCCCTGTTCACGAAACACGTCCGCGAGGCCGACGTGCAGGTCCCCGGTTGTGGACAGCACCGAGCCCAGCTGGGCCTCTGCCGTCGCGAGAGCCCGCTCGGAGAGTCGCCGCGCCTCGTTCGGCTGTCCGCGGGCCAGCCACATGTTGGCGAGAACGACGGTGGTGCCGAGCTCGTCGGTGAGGTTCCCGGCGGCGTGCAGGCTGCGCACGGCCTCACCGAAGGTGTCCACCGCTGCGGGGAGGTCACCGGCAGCCCACGCGGCCAGGCCGAGGTACCCGGCGCCGCCGGACCGGGCGACGTGATCGGCCGGCCCGGCCAGGTCGAGGGCGCGACGGGCGTGCGCGATGGTCCCTTCGACGTCACCGCGCGCCTGAGCGACAGCGGCGCGGTACACCGCGGCCTGCGCCGGCAGGGCCCGAAGCTCCTGTTTTCGGGCACGTGCTGCGTCAGCCAAACGACCCGTTCGCGGCAGGCCCGCCACAGCTTCGAGTGTCCTCGTTCGGAGTGCCTTGTCGGCGTCGTCGAGCCAGCGCTCGGCCCCCTCGAAGTCGCCTTCGGAGAGTCGCGCGGGCCCCATCTGCGCGGCAAGGAGCGCGCGGCCGCGGAGAACGTCGTCGGGCAGGGCGTTGAGCCAGTCGCGCAGGGTCCGGTCCTGTCGTCGTTGGCGGGCCTCTGACAACGCCAGTTCCAGGAGGTCGGCCACGTGCTCGACATCGTCTGCGGCGAGGGCGTGGCTGATCGCGTCGGTCAGCGTCCCGTGCTCGGCGTGCCAGTCGCTGGCTGCTCGGTGCAGGCTGTAAACCCGTCCGGGGTTCTCGGCCAGGAGCCGGGCGCGCAGCGCGTCGGCGAACAGGTGGTGGTAGCGGAACCACTGTCGCTGATCGTCGAGCGGGATGATGAACAGGTTGCCGCGCTCCAGGGTCTCGAGCAGCTGTTGCCCGTCGCTGCCACCGGTGAGCGCGTCGCACAACGGGCCGATGAGCTGCTGGAGGACCGACGTGTCGAGGAGAAAGGTCCGTACCTCCTCGGGTTGGGTGGCCAGGACCTCCTCAAGCAGGTAGTCCAGCACGAACCGATGGCTGCCGGTGAACGCCTCGACGAACGCCGCGATCCCATCGGATTCAGGGGCGCCGGAGCTTGTGGTGGTGTGGCCGCGGGCCGAGAGGGCCGCAAGCTGGAGGCCGGCCGCCCAGCCCTCGGTCCGGTTCTCCAGGGCCGCCACCTGGGCGGGCTCGAGCCCAAGGCCCATGACCCGGTTGAGGAAGACATCGGCCTCCTCGGCGGTAAACCGCAGGTCGGCGGCGCGCACCTCGAGCAGCTCCCCGCGAGCCCGCAGGCGTGATAGCGGCAGGGGCGGGTCTGCACGCGTAGTCATGGCCACGGTGACCTGGGGCGGCAGGTGATCGAGCAGGAACGCCACCGCATCGTGAACCTCGGGGTCATCGATGACGTGGTAGTCGTCGAGGGCGACGACAGTCGCGCCAGCGAGTGCATCGAGGTCGTTGACGAGGCTCGCCACCACGTCCTCGAGCGGGAGGCCACTTTCGGTGTCCATCAGCGCCAGCGCCTCGGCCCCCACCTCAGGGCTGGTGGCCTGGACTGCAGCCACAAGATGGGTGAGGAACACGCGTAGTTCGGCGTCGGCCGCGTCGAGGGACAGCCACGCCACCCGCAGGGCATGCGGTCTACGGTCCCGATCCCGGTCGCGGCCCTCGGCCGGCCGCGACGTCAGCCACTGGGCCAGCAGAGTCGTCTTCCCGAACCCGGCCGGGGCCGAAACGAGCACCAGCCGCGGCATCGTCGCCGCGTCCGCGCGGAGTTTGTCGACAAGCCTCTCGCGGGGGACGAGCTGACGGCGCGGACTCGGGGCGCGCAACTTGGTGCCCAGGAGCGGCATCTGGCGAGCGTAGGTGCGCGGTGAGGCGGCAGCGCCAGGAACGCAGCTGGACCGACAATCGCCTTGGCTGGTCAGCGAACTGCCTTGATGGGCAGGACGGCTGCGGCTCCGGCGATGGCGCAGGCGCCGGCGACAGTGAACAGGACGCCATAGCTCCCCCCGCCCAGGTCGAGGATTCCGGGGGCGATGGCCGGGGCGAGCGAGAACGGTAAGGCACCGGCGATGTTGAGCACACCGAGGTCCTTGGCCGCCGCGTCAGTGTCGGGCAGCACGTCGACCACAAGAGCGAGGTCGACCGCCATGTACATGCCGAACCCCAGGCCGCCCAGGGCCATGCCGAGGAGGTAGCCGTGGACATCGTCGGCGCCGGCGATCACGAAAAGCGCGAGCCCGTACACGACTGCGGCGGCGAGGACGAAGATCTTGCGGCGGCCGACGAGGTCCGACAACTTCCCGGTGACCAGCGCGGTCGCGACGAGGGCCGCGGACTGGGTAAGGATGCCCAGGAAAATAGTGTGCGGCACGTCGTTCTTGCTGCTGCCCACCTGGGCGAGCAGGTAATAGGCCTGGTAGGTGACCAGAAGGGCGTAGGCGGTGACCAGCAGGAACCGGCTGGCGAACGCCCAGGCGAAGTCGGGGCTGCGCCGCGGGTTGACGTAGAACGTGCCCAGGAACTCGCCGATCGACCACGGGGGAGCGCCTTCGAGGTCCAACCTGCGGTCGCCGCGCCGGGCGACAAACGGCAGCACGAGGAACACGCCGACTGCGCCCGGCACCAGCAGCATGGTGAGGACGTTCTGGTCGAACAACTGGACCAGGAACGTGCCGACAACGGAGGCAACCGGGAGACAGACCGCCAAGATCCCGGACACCGCGCCACGTTGGGCAGTGGGCACCTGGTCGGGCATGACGGCGGCCAACGCGGCGAGTAGTGCGTTGAAGAACACCTGCGCTGTGCACCAGCCGAGGAGGACGACCGTGATGTTGGGCGCGAGAGCCACCGTCAAGATGCCCAGACTGCCCGCGGCCAGACCGACCACCATCCAGGGCCTGCGCATGCCCCGCGGCGAGGAGGTGCGGTCGCTCAGCCGGCCGAAGAACGGGTTCGCGACCATCGCCAGCAGCGAGCCGACGCTGGTGACCAGCGCCAGCCGACTCGGTGCTGCGTTGATGCCGACGAGGTCGTTGACTTTCAACGACAGCGAGACCAGCAGCGGAGCCAGGAACAGCAGGGAGGTGCCGGTGTAGGCCAGCATGTACAGGCCGACGAAGCCCCAGCCGACACGCGGAGGCTCGGCCAGCAAGGACCCCGAGGCGGCGCCCCCGTTGGAAACGCTGCCCGGGCTGCCGATCGGACTGCTCGTCGGGCGACCACCCGTGCCTTCTACGGGGCTGACTACCGGGCTGCCGGCTGGCCCGAGGGCTCGGCGATTCCGCCTGTCTGTCACGGTGAGACCCCGTCCGGTAGCACGTCGCCGCGAAAGGCGCCTCACGAGCATCCAACGAAAGGGATGCTCTGCGACAGGCTCGGGCGTTCGATGGCGGTTCTAGCGGGGGACCAATCAGTTTCAGGAGGGGGCGCTCGGCGCGTTCGTTAGGCAGCCTCGCGATGGTGCCACGATGGTGGCCAAAGAGCGGCGTTCGCGGTCGTTCGCCGGGGTTCCCTCTCACGACGGACAGGAACGGACAGGAACCGGCGTACGGCCGCAGTCCGGCTGTCTGCGGTGGCACCGGGAGCGCTGAGTCCCGTGCTGGCATCGTCCTACGTGCTAGCGGGACTCACCGCCTGGCCGCGTCGCCCAGGGGCTGTTGGCAGTGACCTCCCGTCCCTCAGTGTCTGGGTCTTGAGCCGAGGACATCGTCCGGGCCCGTAGGGCGCTGAGGGAGGTGCAGCTGTCCATCATCCGGCCGCACGACCTCCGGCACACCCACGCGACCCTGCTGCGTGTCACAGGCGAACTGGTGAGTGTGCTGTCCGAGCGACTCGGTCACGCCAACGCGACCATCACGCTGACCGTGTACCAGCGCGTGCACCCCGGCAATGGGGCGGCAGGCAGCCGACCAGTTCGCCGCCCTGCTCGACGGCTGACGCTGATACAGCGCTGGAGTCGCGAAGTATCACGTTCTACAACGAGGGCGGCGCGCACTCCAGCACGCTGGAGGACCCGATCATCGGCCGGATTGCCGAGGCCCACTCCCAGAGCCCGGCCCAGGTCATGCTGTGGTGGCACCCGCAGCAGGGCCGCTCGGCCATTCCGAAGTCGGCCAAACCGCACCGCATCGCCGAGAACTTCGCCGTCAAATTCGAGCTCAGCGCTGACGACCTGAAGGCGATCGATCCGCTCAACACGGGCAAGAGCGGCGGGCCGGAGCTGGATGCCGACGCCCTCGAGGCGTTCGGCATCACGATTCCGGAGGCCTGATCAGCTCCGACATCGTCGACCGACGCCTCCCACAGAGCGCGCCCGGCGCTACGCGCATCGAGTGGAAGCACGTCCGGTGCTGACCGCAACAACCACCGATTCACGAAGGACACGACACGTCATGCAGACCGTCACCCTGAACAACGGCGTCCAGAATGCCGATCCTCGGCTACGGCGTCTTCTCCAGATCCCCGACCACGAGACCGAGAAGGCCGTTACCGACGCGCCCCTTTTCTCATCCCCGGTGCCCGCGGCGTGGGCCGTGCGGTCTTCGAGCACTTGAGTGCTCAGGATGTGCCGGTGCGATTCATGGTCCGTCACGAGGACGAGCGTGCAGCTGAGGTGAAAGGGCTCGGCGCGGAGGTCGTCATCGGGGACCTG
>JAOPWG010000174.1 GCA_025965775.1 Modestobacter sp.
GCGGGTCAGCCGCAGGTCGGCCGGGCGCAGCCGGGGCAGCACGGCACCGCCGAGCCGGGGGACCGCCGGCGGCGGATCGAGGAGGCCGGCGAGCTGCAGGTCGGCGAGGTCCTGCCGCGCGCCCCAGGCCCGCCAGCTGCGGGGCTCGTCGTCCAGCGGGGTCAACGGCAGCGGCGCGCGCTCCCGGCGGCCGACGGCGGCCAGCAGGGCCAGCTGCCGCCAGCTGCAGGACCCGGCGAGGTGCAGGGCGCGGTCGGCGAGGGCGGGGTCGATGTCCGGGGAGACGGCGACCTCGGCGACCAGGTACCCCAGGTGCCGCACCCGCCGATCCTCGGTCGTGTCCCGCGCCGCCCGGACGACCGACTCGACCAGCCGCTCGGCCGAGGACCGGGCCATCGACCGCACGCTGAAGAAGCCGTCGGTGCGCACCGCCCGCCCCTGGTGGGACCGGGTGACCGCCAGCTCGGCCGCGAAGGCCAGCACCGCGCCGGCCCGGGCGCGTTCCCAGGTCAGCGGCAGGTCGGCGGCCGTCGTCGCCGCGTCCCGCAGGACGGCGGAGAGCCGGTCGTCGAGCTGGACGACGGCGGAGCTGGGGTCGAAGAGGAGGCCGGCGACCGCACGGCTCATGGAGCCGGCGACCAGTTCCCCCGTCTCGACCAGGTGCCGCCCTGCTGCCGCTTCGCCATCGAGATAGTCCTGCACGCGGCGATCATGGCGGCTGAGCGCCGTCCCTGCACCCGGCCGGCGCCGTTCCTCACCACAGCGGGGCAGCTGCGGTGAGCACAACGGAACACACGCTCATCCCGTGGGCAACCACCCGGGAACCCCGGCTCGGGACTCTTCCGCCATGGCCGCGAGCATCGAGACCACCACCGCCCCTCCCGTAGCCCCCCAGGCCGGCGGCCGGCTGGGCGGTCGGTGGATCGACGACTGGCGCCCCGAGGACCCGCAGTTCTGGGAGCAGACCGGCAGGGGCGTCGCCCGCCGCAACCTGTTCTTCTCGGTGTTCTCCGAGCACATCGGCTTCTCCATCTGGAGTCTGTGGTCGGTGATGGTGCTGTTCCTGCCCGAGCCGGTGTTCGGCATCGACCCGGCCGGCAAGTTCCTGCTGACCACGCTGCCGACGGCGCTGGGCTCGTTCGTGCGGCTGCCGTACACCTTCGCCGTCGCGACGTTCGGCGGCCGCAACTGGACGATCATCAGCGCTGGGCTGCTGCTGGTGCCCACCATCGCCACCGCGATCGTGCTGGAGCCCGGCGTCTCCTTCACCACGCTGCTGGTCGTCGCGTGCCTGGCCGGCGTGGGCGGCGGGAACTTCGCGAGCTCCATGACCAACATCAACGCCTTCTACCCGACCCGGCTCAAGGGCTGGGCGCTCGGGCTCAACGCCGGGGGCGGCAACCTCGGCGTGCCGGTCGTCCAGCTGGTCGGCCTGCTGGTGCTGGCGACCGTGGGGGCGACCCACCCGCGGATCGTGCTGTTGGTCTACCTGCCGTTCATCGTGCTCGCCGCGGTCGGCGCCGCCGTGCTCATGGACAACCTGACGACGGCGCGCAACCAGCCGCGGGCCATGCGCGAGGCCACCCGCGAGGCGCACACCTGGATCATGTCCTTCCTCTACATCGGCACCTTCGGCTCCTTCATCGGCTTCGGGTTCGCCTTCGGGCAGGTGCTGCAGAACCAGTTCACCGAGGCCTTCGCGACCCCGCTGGCCGCCGCGCAGCTGACCTGGCTGGGTCCGCTGCTCGGGTCGCTGATCCGGCCGCTGGGCGGCTCGCTGGCCGACCGGTTCGGCGGCGCCCGGATCACCTTCTACAACTTCGTGGCGATGGGCCTGGGTGCCGCGGTGGTGCTGGTCGCGAGCCGGGTGGAGTCGCTGCCCCTGTTCCTCGTCGGCTTCGTGCTGCTGTTCGTCTTCAGCGGCATCGGCAACGGCTCGACCTACAAGATGATCCCGGCGGTCTTCCGCACCAAGGCCCAGGCCGCGGTGGCCGGCGGCGCCGACACGGTCGCGGCCGACCGGCAGGCGCTGCGGCTGTCCGGCGCGGTGATCGGCATCGCCGGCGCGATCGGCGCCTTCGGCGGGGTGCTGGTCAACCTGGCCTTCCGCCAGTCGTTCCTGTCCACCGGCAGCGGGGACGGCGCCTACATCGCCTTCATCGCCTTCTACGTGGTGTGCGTCGTGGTGACCTGGGCCGTGTACCTGCGCCCGGGCACGCGGATGGCCGGGGTCTGAGCTGTGCACACTGTCGGCCTCCGGCCTCCCACCGCGGCCAGGTGCCGTCCCGGCCTGCGCGGAGCCGGTCCCCGTCCCCCCTCGGGGAGCCCCCCGGGCCCCGCTCGGAGGACCGATGACTCCGTCGTCTGACTCCGAGGTCTGACTCCGTCGTCGTCCGTACCAGCAGGCTGAGGCCGAAGGCCGACAGTCCTGCACCGACCGGTCCTAGACCGCCAGGCGGTAGCCGCGCTTGACCACGGTCTCCACGACCGGCGCACCGAGCGCGGCCCGCAGCCGGGTCACCGCCATCTCCACGGCGTGCGCGTCGCCGCCGCCGGACAGCTCGCCGAGCAGGTCCGCCCGGGAGACGACCACACCCGGACGGCGGCCCAGCGCCCGCAGCACGGCCATCGGGCCGGGCGCCAGTTCCACCAGCCGCCCGTCGAGCACCGCGGCGTGCCCGCGCACCTGCAGCGTGTGCGGTCCGGGGGCGAGTACCGGGTCCCGCTCCGGCAGCCGGGCGACGACCTCCCGGGCCAGTGCGCCGAGCCGGGCGCGCTCCGGTTGCACGGTGGCGATGCCGGCGGCCTCCAGCGGTCCGGCGGTCACCGGACCGACGCACACCGGCAGGACGGCGTCGGTGAAGGCGGCCAGCACGCCGGCCCGGATGCCCTCCTCGGCGGCCATCTGCAGCAGGCTGGCCGCCGCCGGCGCGCTGGTGAAGGCGACCGCGTCCACCCCGCGTGCGGCGATCACGGTGACCAGCCGGCGCAGCGGCGCGGTGTCCTCCGGGAGCACCCAGCGGTAGACCGGCACCTGGACGACGTCCGCGCCGGCGTCGCGCAATCCGGCCACCAGGTCCGGCAGCGGGTCCCCGTGCAGCTGCACGGCGATCCGGCGTCCGGGCAACGGCCCCTCGGCGCCCGACAGCAGGTGCTCGAGCACCTCCGCGGAGCTCTCCGATGCCGGGGACCAGGCGTCGACCAGTCCGGCGCCGCGGATCGCACCGCGCGCCTTGGGGCCGCGGGCGAGCACCCGGGCGCCCTGCAGGTGCTCACGCAGCGGCAGGTCCCAGGCCTCGGCGGCCTCCAGCCAGCCGCGGAAACCGACCCCCGTGGTGGCCACGACCAGGTCGACCGGCGCGGCCAGCACCTCGCGGGTCGCCGACACCAGGTCCGCGTCGTCGGCCAGCGGCACGATCCGGATGGCCGGGGCGTACATCACCCGGGCCCCCCGGCGGTCCAGCAGCGCGCCGAGCTCCTCGCGCCGCCGGGCGGCGGTCACCGCCACGGTGTAGCCGGCCAGCGGCAGCAGCTCGCCGGCCGGGACGACGCCGTCCACCGGACTGTCGAGCGCGCTCTCGGTCACCCCGCCGCTCTCGGTCACCCCGCCATGGTGCGGGGTCGGTGTGACAACGGTGTGACGCGGCGGGCCGGCGTCGGGGCTCAGCACGCGCTGTCGCGCGGTGCCGGGACCGCCAGGCCGAACAGCGGCCGGCTGGTCGTGGGCAGCGGCGGGCGGGGGAGTGCAGTGGTGGCCACGGCATCCCACCGTAGGACGGCGGCGGCGGTCACCCGGTCAGCACGTCCGCCCTCTCCCTGTCGCGCGGGGATGTGTGCCGTCGGGATGCCGCGGGTCACCGGGCGGCGGCGGTCCAGGTGGGTACCGCCGCCCCGCCGCTGACGACGAGGCCCCGGCTGGCCAGCAGGCGCAGGTGGGCGTCGGTCTCGGTGACGGCGAAGATCCGCATCCGCCGCTCGTAGGACGACCACGGCCGGGACCAGGTCAGGTGGGCGGCCAGGTCCCACGGCGTGCTGT
>JAOPWG010000226.1 GCA_025965775.1 Modestobacter sp.
CGACGTCGAGGCGGACGGGGACGGCGGAACGGCGGCCCAGCGCCTTCAACGCCGGCCGCAGACCACCGTCGGCGAGCGCGGCGGGGTGGATGCCGCGGGCGATCTCGCGCAGCTCCTCGAGGACGCCGGTCAGCCCGGCGGCCACCAGGTCCAACCGGGCCGCCAGCTCGCCGGCCTCCGGCGGCGCCGAAGCCTGCACCGCGCGCAGCTCCAGCGCCAGGGAGACCAGCCGTTGCTGGGCGCCGTCGTGCAGATCCCGCTCGATGCGGCGGCGGATGGTGTCGCCGGCGGCCACGATCCGCGCCCGCGACTCGGTCAGCGCGGCCTGGGCCTCGGCGTTGGCGATCGCGGTGGCGACCAGCCCGGTGAAGCCGGCCAGCCGCGCCTCGGTGCCCACCGGCAGCGGCTCCTCCCGCGTGGACAGCACGCTCATGAAGCCCCACAGCCGGCCCTCGACGCTGATCGGCGCGCCGACGGCCGAGCGGAACCCCCACTCGCGGGCGAGATCGGCGGCCGGGCCCGTGGTGGCGGCGTAGTCGTCCATCCGCGCCGGCCGGCCGGTCTGGAACACCAGCGTGCGCACGTTCCGCCCGCCGAGGCTCCACCGGGTGCCGACAGGGAAGGGAGCGGCGACGCCGGTGCTGCTCCACGGGGCGAGGGCCGTGGCCGCGCCGTCCGGGTCGTAGCGGTTCAGCAGCGCCAGTTCGACCGACAGCAGCCGCCCGACCTCCTCGGTGACCGCGGCGAACACCTCCGCCGGCGGCGCCGCCCGGGCGACCAGCGCCGCCACCCGCCGCAGCGCCGCCTGCTCCTCGGCGAACCCGCGCAGCTCCACGCGGGCCTGCGCATTGGCGATCGCAGTGGCGACGAGCTCGGTGAACCCGGCCAGCCGCGTCTCGGTGTCCGCCGGCAGCGGCTGCTCCTGCCCGGACGCCACGCTGATGACGCCCCAGAGCCGGCCCTCGACGCTGATCGGCGCGCCGACGGCCGAGCGGAGCGCCCAGCCGCGAGCGGCGGCGGCGACCGGACCCGAGGCATCGGCGTAGTCGTCGATCCGCGCCGGCCTGCCCGTCTGGACCACCAGCGACACCACGTTCCGGCCGCCGAGACGCACCCGGGTACCGACCGGAAAGGGCACGACGTCGCCGGTTCCGCTCCACGCGCCGACGGATACCTGTGCGCCGTCGGACTCGTACCGGCTCAGGATCGTGAAGTCGACCTCCAGTAGCCGGCCCACCTCGGCGGCGACCGCGGCGAATACCTCCGCCGGCGGCGCCGGCCGGGCCACGAGCGTCGCCACCCGCCGCAGCGCCGCCTGCTCCTCGGCGAAGCTCCGAAGCTCCACCCGTGCCTGCGCGTTCGCGATCGCGGTCGCGACCAGCTCGGTGAAGCCGGCCAGCCGGGCCTCGGTGTCCACCGGCAGCGGCTTCTCGTGCGTGTACGCCGCGATGATGACGCCCCACAACCGGCCCTCGACGCTGATCGGCACGCCGACGAACGAGCGGAGGCCCCACGCGCGGCCGACGTCGGCGGCCGCGCCGGAGGCGTCGGCGTAGCCGTCGAGGCGCGCCGGCCGGCCCGTCTCGAACACCCGCGTGGTCACGTTCCGCCCGCCGAGTTCCACCCGGCCGTCGACGGGGGTCGACACGGGGATGCCGGTGCCGGTCCATGTGCCGACGATCGTGGCCGCGCCGTCCGGGTCGTACCGGCCCAGGACCGTGACGTCGACCGCGAGCACCCGCCCGACCTCCGCGGCGACTGCGGCGAACACCGCCGCCGACGGCGCCGCCCGGGCCACCAGCGTCGCCACCCGGCGCAGCGCGGCCTGCTCCCCGGCGATCCGTTCACTCAGCCCGACAGCCGTCAGGACCTCCGCCCCGGCAGCAGCTCCGCCGCCGCCTCACCAGGCGCTCACCGGTGTCCCAGCGTGCTCGCAGCCAGGAGGCGAATCAAGACCGTCCCGACGGACACGCGTCGACACGCGCCGCCACCGGCCGCGGAGCCCGCGCCGTCGCAGCCGCCGACCGGCACCGTTTCGGCCGGGCAGCCCACGCCGCCGTCCGCCCGTGTGGCAGACAGGAGGAGCCTGACCCGGGCGCAGCAACGTATCCGCAGGGCAGAAGCGACTGAGGCCTCATGCCGCAGGTCAGGGGGCCGCCACGGGGATGTGCCACGAAAGCTCGACTCCCTCTCCCGTACAGCGCGGGCGGCAGAGAGCAACTGGCCGTGGCCCGTGGGCGGCTCGGCCGTTCAGCCCAACTGGTCCATGGCCTCCGCCCGGAACTGAGCCATGAACTGGTCCCGGGTGATCCCCCGCCGCTCCGCTTCGCGCTCGCAGAGCATGGCGATGGTCAGGGACGACTGACGGACCACGTCGGCACGGGTGTCCTCGTCCAGGCCACCCAGCACCTTCCCCCAGGCGGCCCAATCACCGTCACCGGCCGCCTCGGCCATCTCCAGGACCAGGCCGAAACGGCGAAGTGACTCCAAATTGGCCATCGAGCCACCTCTCTGGTCCTGCCGGTCGCCGGGGGCGGCCGGTCTGCCTACTGACCGTAGCCGTGCCCACCGGCAGGGTTCCTCAGGCCCAGGGCATCCCGGTGTCCCGACTGCACACCGGGCAGGCATGCTCCTCCGCACCACCCTCGGGTGGCCACTCCCCCACCACCACGTCGACCTGTCTGCCGCACTCCGCCCGGAACGGTCCGCCCGTCCGTGCGGCGGTCGCCACCACGGCATGACGCTGCCCGACCGGCCGGCCGTCGTCGCCGGCCCGGCGCCCGATCACGTACTCGCTGTTCGCCATGCGGGTCAGTACCACGCCGGCAGCCTTCTCCGGAACCCGCCGGTGAATGGACTCTCGAGCCACGGACCGTCGAGGTTTCCCGCGGGCGCCCGCGGGCACACCGGGCATGTCCGCCCAGGCACGGCGAACCGCCCACGGGCCCGACCCGGAGGCCTGTCATGGCCGTGATCTCCCCCGAGCAACGCACGGAGTGGACCAAGCTCACCGACCGGCTCACCGCCGAGTACCAGGGGTACGACGTCACCATCGAGGTGCTCGACCCGGAGGCAGGGGCCAACCCGATGGTGGAGCGGCTGCCGTTCGACACCCTCACCTACGACCACAAGGACGACGTGGTGGTGCTGGCGGTAGGCGGTAACTCGCCGCGCTACCCGGTGGCGCTCCGCCACATGATCTACCACCCGCAGGAGTTCGTGGTGGACCTGATCCCCGAGGGTGCCGCTCTGAAGATCACCGACGACACCGGGACGACGACGATCGTCAGCCTGCGGCGCAGGCCGGACGGCGCCGGTGGCCCGGGCTCCTGAGCCGACCCTGCCCGTCCGGCCGTGGCCGCACGACTGCCGCCGGGAGCTGGTCCGGTCACCCGTGCAGCAGCAGGTCGCTCTCCGCTGCCTCGACCAGCCGCTGGAGGTGCAGGCCGTGTTCGGCGTCGAGCTGGTGCGATCGCCCGTCGGTCACGGCCCGGGCGAACTCGGCGACCATCTGCTGGTGGGCGTCCGGGCCAACGGCACCGGCGGCTTTGATCTGCGCCGTTCCCCGCCGGCCGATGATCTCGACCTCGGCCCGATCATCACCGTCGGTCAGTCCGGCGTACAGCGAGGCCTCCGAGAAACGGCCCACCTGGTGGTCGAGCATCATCCCCACCCAGTGCTGGCGGTACCCGTGAGCGTGCAGGCCGACCACCGTGCCGAGCGCGGCCTCCAGCAGGTCGATCAGGTCGGCGCCCTGGTCACGCAGCGCCCCGCGGGCCAGCCGCCACGCCGGCGTCGGGCCACCGGGAACGTGTGTGCGGGTGAAGAGCCGGCCGGCGCCGCCGACCGGGTCCACCGCGGGCACGTCGATCTCGAGGAAGCGGCGGACGTCGGGGGCGAAACGCCAGGCGAGCGCCACCATCGTGGGCACCTTCCCCCGGACGGCGACGGAGGTCAGCTCCTCCGCCCCGGCGATGTCCCCGCCGATCGGTTTCTCCAGCAACAGGCCGCGGCCGCGCCGGGCCGCTCGCGCCGCGTACTCCTGCTGCACCGGCGGGGGCACTGCGAACACGACCGCTGCGCACCGCTCGGCCAGGTCCTCGAAGCGCTCGCACGGCGCCACCCCGTAGCGGTCCGCCAGGTCCTGGACCCGTTCCGGGGAGCGTCCCCACACCGCCACGAAGTCCACGTCGGGACACGCCGACAAGGCCGGCGCGTACACGTCCGCTGCCCGGTGACCCGCACCGGCCAAGCCGATGGGAACTGCCACGGCCCCACCGTAGGTCGCGCAGCCGTGCGGCCGGGCCGCTGCCGGATGCGAGATGGCCGCCGGGGCCAGCCCTCACCCTCCGTGGCCCCTACCCGCACATCCTCCGAGGAGCACGCACCATGACAGCAACGACCATCCGCGCCGTGCCCTTGCCGAACGGCACCACGATCCCGGCGCTGGGCATGGGCACCTGGTACATGGGTGAGGAGCCCGCCCGGCACGCCACCGAGCTGGCCGCCCTGCGCACCGGCATCGAGATCGGCCTGACGCTGATCGACACCGCCGAGATGTACGGCGACGGTGCGGCCGAGGAACTCGTCGGGAAAGCCGTCGCGGGCCGCCGGGACAGCGTCTTCCTGGTCAGCAAGGTGCTGCCCGGCCACGCCACACGACGGGGCACGGTGGAGGCCTGCCAGGCCAGTCTGCGGCGGCTGGGCACGGACCGCCTGGACATGTACCTGCTGCACTGGCGGGGGCGGGTGCCGCTCGCCGAGACGGTGGAGGCGTTCGAGGAGCTGGTGCAGGCCGGGTTGACCGGCTGCTGGGGCGTCAGCAACTTCGACGTCCCGGACCTCGACGAGCTGGCCTCCGTCCCCGGCGGGGACCGGGTGCAGACCGACCAGGTGCTCTACAACCTCGCCCGACGCGGACCGGAGTACGACCTCATCCCGAGATGCCGCGAGATCGGCATGCCCCTGATGGCCTACTCGCCGGTCGACCACGGCCAGCTGAGCGGCCACCCCGCGGTCCGGGACATGGCCACGGCCAAGGAGGTGACCCCCGCCCAACTTGCCATCGCCTGGGTGCTGCGGCTGCCCGACGTGTGCACCGTCCCGAAGGCCTCCACCCGGGCGCACGTGATCGAGAACCGCGCTGCGATGGAGATCAGCTTCACCCCGGCCGAGCTGGCTCAGCTGGACCGGATCTACCCGCCGCCGTTCAGCAAGCAACCGCTCGAAGTGCTCTGACAGGTGCTCTGGTCCGGGACCGGACACTCGTGGCCGGACGCCCCGTGATCGAGCGGAGCGCCGCGGAGCCGACGGGCCGGGCCCTGGCACCCCGCCGAACTGCTGCGCCGGCCGGCCGGCGCGACCCTGCTACTGCGACTGCGCTCCGCCGACGGCGATCCGGCGTGGCTTGGCCCGCTGGGACTTCGGCACGGTGACGGTCAGCACGCCGTTGTCGAGCCGTGCGCTCACGTTGTCGGCATCGATGTCGCCGGGCAGGGTCACCGCGTACTGGAACTCCCCGACACGGCGGGTGCGCCGGCGCATGATCCCGGCGCGCTCCTTCTCCTTGATCTCGCCCGAGATCGTCACTTCACGGCCGTTGACCTCGATGACGACGTCGTCCTGCTCGACGCCCGGCAGTTCGACGTCGATGGTGTAGGCGTCGTCGGTCTCCTCGACGTCCCCCAGCGGCACCCAGGCCTTCGTCTCCTGGGAGGCACCCGCGTCCCAGAGGTGGTTTATGCGGTCGTAGAGCTGGTCCAGCTCACGAAACGGGTCCCAGCGAGCGGTGCCGCGAGGGGGTTGGACAGGAAGGCTCATCGCCCTCTCCTCCTGACCTGCATTCCCGTGGTTCACCCGCTCCGCTGACTGGGAGCGGCCGTCGGAGGTGCTCCCTCAGTATGACGCGGGCACGTCCATGGTGACCAGATCGGAGACGGGTCGGGGCGGGGTGACTTCCGGGCCCGCGATCATGGCGGTCCCGCCGTGGTTCATCGACCGGACCGCCTCCCACTGAGCGGTCAGCCCGCCAGCACCTCGGCGAGCACCGGGACCAGCGCGGCGAACGCCTGCCCGCGGTGGCTGCGGGCGTCCTTCTCCGCGGGCTCCAGTTCGGCCGACGTCAGGTCCAGGCCGGCCGGCACGAACACCGGGTCGTAGCCGAAGCCGTGGCTGCCCCGCGGCTCCCGGACGACGGTCCCCCGCCACTGCCGCTCCAGCACGTGCTCGGCGCCCTCGGGGGTCACCAGCGCCGCCGCGCAGACGAAGGCACCGCCGCGCCGCTCGTCGGGGACGTCGGCGAGCTGGCCCAGCAGCAGCGTGGTGTTCGCCGCGTCGTCCCCGTGCCGGCCCGACCAGCGGGCCGAGAGCACCCCCGGCATGCCGTTGAGCGCGTCGACGGTGAGCCCGGAATCGTCGGCCACCGCCGGCAGCCCGGTGTACCGGACCGCCTCACGGGCCTTGAGCAGCGCGTTCTCCTCGAACGTCGCCCCGGTCTCCGGCGCCTCCGGGTACTCGGGGACGTCGCGCAGACCGACCACCTCGACGCCGGGCACCGCGGCGGCCAGCAGCCGTTGCAGCTCGGCGAGCTTGCCGGCGTTGCGGGTGGCCAGCAGCAGACGGGTGGTCACCGGCCGAGCGCGATCTGCTGGGCGAAGGTCAGCTCCGCGCAGCCGGCGACGGCGAGGTCCAGCAGCTGGTCGAGGGTCGCCCGGTCGAACACCGCGCCCTCGGCGGTGCCCTGCACCTCGACGAAGCCGCCCTCCCCCGTGCACACCACGTTCATGTCGGTGCCGGCCCGCACGTCCTCCTCGTAGGCGAGGTCCAGCCGCGGCTCCCCGTCGATGATCCCCACGCTGACCGCGGCCACCGACTGGGGGAGCGCGTCGGGCTTGGCGAGCTTGCCGCGCTCCCCCAGCCAGGAGACGGCGTCGGCGAGGGCGACGTAGGAGCCGGTGATGGCCGCCGTCCGGGTGCCGCCGTCGGCCTGCAGGACGTCGCAGTCCAGCGCGATGCTGTTCTCCCCCAGCGCGGCCAGGTCGAT
>JAOPWG010000232.1 GCA_025965775.1 Modestobacter sp.
GATCCCGACCAGCTCGCCGAGGTCTTCTCCTCCCGCCCCGAGGTGCTCGCGCACAACGTCGAGACGGTGCCGCGGATCTTCAAGCGGATCCGCCCGGGCTTCCGCTTCGAGCGTTCCCTGTCGGTGATCACCGCCGCCCGTGAGGCCGGGCTGGTCACCAAGTCCAACCTGATCCTGGGCATGGGCGAGGAACCGCACGAGGTCGTCGAGACCATGCAGGCGCTCCACGAGGCGGGCTGCGACCTGCTGACCATCACCCAGTACCTGCGGCCCAGCGTCCGCCACCACCCCGTCGTCCGCTGGGTCAAGCCCGAGGAGTTCGTCGGCTTCTCCGCCGAGGCCGAGCGGATCGGCTTCGCCGGCGTGCTGGCCGGCCCCCTGGTGCGCAGCTCCTACCGCGCCGGCCGGCTCTACCAGCAGGCCGCCGAGGCCCGCGGGCTCGCCGTCACCCGCTAGGGCTCGGCGACCGGGACGCTCCTGCGGGTGAGCCGCCCGGCGCGCGCGCACGGGCACCCCTCATCGGGGCCCTATCCTCTACAGGCATGGCACGCAGCAGGTCCACCGACAGCTCCGCCCCCACCGGCAAGGCCGGCCGGGGGCCGGCCGGCACGAAGGAGCCGAAGCTGGGCAAGGACGGCAAGCCCAAGGTCGGCCGCCTCGCCAAGCTGAAGGGCCAGGCCGGCATGATCAGCCAGGCCTACAAGCTCACCTACCGCAACGACCCGAAGCTTCCCTGGATCATGCTGATCGCCTTCGTGGTGGTCGTCGCCGTGGTGGAGCTCGTCGGGATCGTGCTGGGCTCCCCGTTCCTCTTCCTGCCCATCGCCGTCCTGCTGGGCCTGCTCGCGGCGCTGATCATCTTCGGCCGCCGGGCCCAGGGGTCGGCCTACCGCCAGGTGGAGGGCCAGCCCGGGGCCGCGGCGTGGGTGCTCGAGGGGATGCGCGGTGACTGGCGGGTCGCCTCCGGGGTCGCCGGCACGCGCGAGCTGGACGCCGTCCACCGCGTGCTGGGGCGCCCCGGCGTCGTCATCGTCGGCGAGGGCGCTCCGCAGCGGGTACGCGGGCTGATCGCCGCGGAGAAGAAGCGCATCGCCCGGGTCGTCGGGGACACCCCCATCTACGACGTCAGCGTCGGCGACGGCGAGGGCCAGGTGCCCCTGAAGAAGCTCAACTCGCACGTGGTCAAGCTGCCCCGCAACCTCACCGGAGCCGAGGTCAACGCCCTGGCCAAGAAGATGGCCGCCCTCGGCGGCGCCCGTCCCCCGGTGCCGGGCGGTCCGCTGCCCGGCGGCCGCCAGATGTCGGTCAGCCAGCGGCAGGTCCGCCGCCGCTGAGGTTCCGCCGAGCGGGGGCCGGAGGCCTCCCCGAGGGGGACGGGAGCCCCAGTAGCGCACCAGGGGAACGGCGCTGGTCGCGGTGCGATCCGAGAGGATCGCGGTGTCACGCTCAGGCGCGATCGCGGATCACGGCCGTGTCGGTCAGCCGGTCGTGCAGACCCCGCCCGTCGCCGTCGACGACCAGCGCGGGCACCAGCAGGACCAGCAGGCCGGTCCGGACGACGGCGCGCCACAGGGCCAGACGCCGTCCCTGCTGCGGGTGGGCCAGCCGTAGGCCCAGCAGCCGCATGCCGGGCGTCTGCCCGGTGACCAGCAGGAACACCACGGTCATCACCCCGAACGTCAGCAGGCTCCAGTTGCCCGGGAGGCCCGGTGCGGTGACCAGTCCGGTCACCAGAGCCGAGGCGATCGCGTCGACGAGGAAGGCCCCGATGCGCTGGCCGAAGGTCGCCAGCGAGCCCGGGCCCTGCCCGGGCAACCCCAGCGCTGCGCCGCGAACACGGTCCTGAGAGGCTGGTGCCGGCTCCGATGCCATGTCCATCAGGGTAGGACGCGGTCCGCCGGCTCCCTGGCGGCCGTGTTCGGGCCCCGCCGTCCGACACGCCGAAAGCCGACGTTACGGCGACGAAACACGGGGGTCACCCCGGAGCAACCCGACGCTCGTAACTTGCCGCTGAGCTGGCCGTCCACTCCCGGAGGATCGATGTTCAACAATCCCGACGAGGTCACCGCGTACATCCGCGACAACGACGTGAAGTTCGTCGACGTCCGGTTCTGCGACCTGCCCGGCGTCATGCAGCACTTCACCATCCCGGCGGAGACCTTCGGCCCCGACACCTTCGCCGACGGCCTGGGCTTCGACGGCTCCTCGATTCGCGGGTTCCAGGCGATCAACGAGTCCGACATGCTGCTGCTGCCCGACGCCAGCAGCGCGTACCTCGACCCGTTCCGCACCTACAAGACCCTCAACATCAACTTCTTCATCCACGACCCGATCACGCGCGAGGCCTACAGCCGTGACCCGCGGAACGTGGCGAAGAAGGCAGAGGCCTACCTGGCGAGCTCCGGCATCGCCGACACCGCCTACTTCGGTCCCGAGGCGGAGTTCTACGTCTTCGACTCGGTGCGGCACAGCAGCTCGATCAACGAGGCCTACTACCACATCGACGCGGTCGAGGGCTCCTGGAATTCGGGCTCGCCGACCGGTGAGAACGGCGGACCGAACCTGGGTTACAAGACCCGGCCCAAGGGCGGGTACTTCCCGGTCGAGCCGTACGACCACCAGAGCGACCTGCGCTCCACCATGATGCTCAACCTGGCCGGCGCCGGGCTCGAGCTGGAGCGGGGCCACCACGAGG
>JAOPWG010000235.1 GCA_025965775.1 Modestobacter sp.
TCGAGCACGCGCTTCTGCGCGACAACCTTCCCAAAGGTAGTTGGGTCGAGGTCACGAAACTGTTGCCACTCGGTCAGCACGAGCACGGCGTCGGCCCGGTTCGCGGCGTCCTCGGCGGTGTCCACCACATCGAGCTGGGGCCAGCTGCGCCGGATGTTGTCCCCCGCCGCGGGGTCGGTAACCTGAACGACGGCGCCCTGCAGCTGCAGCTGGGCGGCGACATTCAGCGCCGGGGAGTCGCGGATGTCGTCGCTGTTCGGCTTGAAGGCCGCACCCAGAACCGCGACCCGCTTGCCGAGCAGAGAGCCGTCGCACACCTCACGGGCCAGCTCGACCATCCGGATTCGGCGGCGCATGTTGATGTTGTCGACCTCGCGCAGGAAGGTGAGCGCCTGGTCCGCGCCCAGCTCGCCGGCGCGGGCCATGAACGCCCGGATGTCCTTCGGCAGGCAACCACCACCGAAGCCCAGCCCGGCGTTGAGGAACTTCCGGCCGATCCGGTCGTCGTGCCCGATGGCGTCGGCCAACTGCTTGACGTCGGCACCGGTGGCCTCGCACAGCTCGGCCATCGCGTTGATGAAGGAGATCTTCGTGGCCAGGAACGAGTTCGCGGCGGTCTTCACCATCTCCGCGGTGGCGTAGTCGGTGACCACCAGCGGGGTGCCGGCCGCGACGATGGTCGAGTACACCTCGTCCAGCAACGCCCGCGCGGCCTCCCCCTCCGGGCCGGACGGCAGCCCGTACACCAGCCGGTCGGGGTGCAGCGTGTCCTGCACGGCGAAGCCCTCCCGCAGGAACTCCGGGTTCCACGCGAGCAGCGCGCCCGGGACCTTGCCCGCCACCATCGCGGCCAGCCGCGCCGCCGTCCCGACCGGCACCGTGGACTTCCCGGCCACCAGGTCACCGGGCCTCAGCACCTCCAGCAGCGACTCGGCCGCCGCCTCCACGTACTGCAGGTCCGCGGCGTACTCACTGCGCTTCTGCGGCGTGCCCACGCAGACGAAGTGGACGACGGCCCCGGCCGCGTCGGCCATGTCGGCGCTGAACCGCAGCCGCCCCGAGGCCAGCGTGCGCGCCAGCAGCTCCTCGAACCCCGGCTCGTAGAACGGCGCCTTCGCCTGGGACAGCGCCTCCACCTTGGGGCGGTCGACGTCGATCCCCACGACGTCGTGACCGAGCTCGACCATCGAGGCCGCGTGCACCGCGCCGAGGTACCCGCAACCGATGACCGAGATCTTCACGCACAACTCCCCATGACCAGGCCGGAAGAGAGGCCGACGCTACTGCACCGGGCGACCGGGCCGCCCACCTGCGACGGAGCTCACGACTCCACGTCCCACTGGTCGGCGAACACCTTGGTCAATGTGTAGGAGGAGTACCGGGCGACCCCGTCGAGCGCACCGGAGAACGTGACGCCGTCGGCCGGCGCGAGGGTCACCTCCCCCACGCCCTGCCGGCGCACCCGGATCACGGTGCCGACCGGGACCGCCCCGGTCGTGTCGGCGGGGACGGTGACGGTCGCCCCGAACTGGGTGATCACCCGGACCAGGCCGTCGGTGGCGGCCAGCGTCGTGTCGCCGGTCGCCGTCCGCACCGACGGGCACGAGGAGATGGTCATCGTGTCCCGGGACTCGCTGGTCGTGATGGTGATGTTCGGTCCGGCCACCAGGGCGTCGCGGATCGTGTCACGGATGAGCGCGGCGTCGGGTCCGGTGTACCCGCCGTTGGCGCGGATGACCGAGGGACCCGAGGACGCGGCGCCGTCGTCGATGACGCCCGTGCCGTAGTGGCTCGGCGGCCCGAAGTTGTTCCCGACCACGGTGGTCTGCTGGGCGCTGGGGCCGATGCCGATGAAGTACCGGGCCACCGGGTCACCCGACTTGGTGGAGAAGGAGCAGCCGGAGACGACGGTCCGGAAGACCCGGTTCTCGGCCGGCCCGGTGATCGCGAAGTGGTCGAAGGTGTTGGCCCCGATCCGCCCGTTGCTGGCGAAGTTGCAGCCGGTGAACAGGATGTCGGAATAGGCGCCGGGGGTGGAGTCGATCCGCACGCCGTTCGCACCCGCGCCCTCGATCTTGCAATTGGCGAACTTGCTCCGGGAGCCCGCGCCGTCGAAGAAGACGTTGTGGCGGGCCGCCGAGTAGAAGTGGCAACCGGTCACCTGCACCGATCCCCCGCCGGCGAGTTGCATGTTGTCCTGGTTCTCGTAGACCACGCAGGACGTGAAGTGCATGTCCGTGGCCCCGTCGCCCAGGAACAGGCCCGCCCCGCCACATCGCGACGCCTGCGAGAACGCGACCACGGTGTCGTAGAGGTCCCAGTGCGGATATCCCTGGAAGTCGAAACCGTGGCCCTGGAAGTTGTACAGGTAGACGTGCTGGATGAGGCCCCGGTACGAGCGGTAATGGATGCCCGATCCCGTGGCGGTGCCCATGCCGTCGAGCGAGAAGTCCCGCAGGGTCACCCCGTGGACCGGCGCCCCGTCACCGTCGAGCTGCACCCGGAGCATGGGGCCGTCGGCGAGGGTGCCGGCGGCCTCCAGCCGGGTGCCGACCGCGCCGTGCGACGTGCCGGCGCGCTGCCCGGGGCCCGCGCCCACCATGGCGATGTTGTGCCGGCGCACCAGCAGGGTGGCGGAGACGACGTACCGGCCCGCGGGGAGGAAGACGGTGCCGCCGTCGGGCCCGACGGAGTCCAGCGCGGCCTGGATGGCCGCCGTGTCATCGGTGTTCCCGTCGCCGGTCGCGCCGTGGTCCCGGACGTCGACGACCAGCGTGGACGCGCCGTCGCGGGCCGCTCCCGAGCCGGCCCCCGGGATCGCGCCGGCGGCTTCGCTCGAGCCCCCGCCCGGGCCGAGGCCGAGCACGGCGGCGCCGACGAGGGCACCCACACCCACGTCTCCGCTGCGCTGGAGCAGGTGGCGTCGACTGAACCCGTCGTCGTGGGCCGGCCACCCCTCCGTGCGCTTTCCGGTCCCACGGAACCAAGGCACCGGGTCATAGTGCCTCACCGGAGGCCGATCGTGACCGGCGCTGATCTGCTGATCCACATTGCCGGATGCCGGCTCATGGCGACTGGCTGAATTGTGGCGATGACGCTCCGCAGTCACTCGCCCGAAGTGAACCCCGGGTGACGAGAAGTTGACGCAGAAACCAATATGCGGCAGACCAAGTTGTGGACAGCTGACTCACAACTCCGGTAGGAAGTGCCTCGTCACTCCGTCGGGCGACATCCGACGGAGTGGCAGCGCAACGGATCTGGTGACATTTCCGTCATCGGTTCAGCGGGGGGATGCGCTGGCGCATCCGCACGTCCTGGACTGGTCTCGGAACCGATACCTGGTCTCAGAAAACCTTTGACCGATCTCGAGTCTCTACCAGCACCACGGGTGAGCGATGACCCGGCGGGCGCCATTTGGTCGCCTTAGCCCGCCGGAGAGCAATGGCGAAACCGGACCCGTCTCGTCATTGAGAGGACCGGACATGCGTCGTCACCGCCTGGACGAGGACGTGCGACGGGGGCCTGCCCCCAGCCCGCGGGTGAGCGTGGTGATCCCCACCTGGAACGAGGCCAGGAACCTGCCGCACGTGTTCGCCCTGCTGCCCGACGACCTGCACGAGGTGATCGTGGTCGACGGGCGCAGCGTCGACGGCACCGTGGAGGTCGCCCGGGCGCTGCGGTCGGACGTGCAGATCGTGCTGCAGAACCGCAAGGGCAAGGGCAACGCCATGGCCTGCGGTTTCGCGGCCGCGACCGGCGACATCATCGTGATGCTCGACGCCGACGGGTCGGCCGATCCCCGGGAGATCCCCCGGTTCGTGGACGTGCTGCTCGCCGGCGCCGACTTCGCCAAGGGGTCCCGGTTCACCAACGGTGGCGGCAGTGCCGACATCACCCGGACGCGGGCATGGGGCAACCGCTGGCTGAACCGGACGGCCAACCTGCTCTTCGGCACCCGCTACACCGATCTCTGCTACGGCTACAACGCCTTCTGGACGCACTGCACCCCGTGGCTGCGTCTGGACGCGACCGAGCGCAGCAGCAGCGAGCGACTCTGGGGCGACGGCTTCGAGATCGAGACGATCATCAACACCCGCGTCGCCAAGGCCAAGCTGCGGATCGTCGAGGTGCCCAGCTTCGAGTTCGAGCGCATCCACGGCCAGAGCAACCTGAACACCTGGCGGGACGGGTTCCGGGTGGTCCGGGCCCTCGTGGTCGAGCGGGTCAACCGCGTCGGGACCGACGTGGAGCCCCGGCGTCAGCCGCTGCCGCCGGCCGAGGTGCCGGAGGCCGTCCCGGCCCCGTGGGACGGCGAGTCGATCCCCATGCCGGCGGCCTCGGCCGCGGCGATCAGCCTCGCCGCGCCGGTCCAGGCCCAGAGCGCCTGACCGCCGGCCGACGGCCCCGGTCGACCCGGGGCCGTCGGTCAGCGACGTCCGGCGACGAGGCGGCGGAGGCCGGGGCGGGTGTACCGGGCGCAGGAGCACATCGCGCAGTCGGTGCCCCGGCGGTAGTGCTGGTGCGCCGGCTTGCCGTGCCCGCAGGAGCAGGTCCGGCCTGACACCGGGGCCACCGGCGGATGCGGCGCGAGGGGCGCGTCGGCGTCCACCACCGGCGGGCCGGGGCGCGTCGCGAGCGGGGAGCCCGGGAGTGCGTGCACGGTGCCGCCTTTCGTTCGGGCCCTTTCAGCGGCGCGAGGCCTCTCGCGGCAGGGCAGCGCCAACATAGCTTCGTGCGGACCGCCGACCCGCCGCGTCGCCGGATGGTCACGGCGTGTCCGACTGCCGGTCCCCCACTGGTCACACCCGCCTCACCCGTCCGGAGGGGAGGAGCCACCCGGCCGGGTTCCGGCCCGGCGGTGAGCCGGAGGAGGGGGCCTCCACCTTGTACTCTCCGGCCATGTCGGCCGACCCAGCGCCGGGCCCGCCCGCGGATCCCACCGTCAGCGTCATCATCTGCGCGTACACGCTGGAGCGCTGGGGCGACATCCAGGCCGCGGTGGACAGCCTGCGGCGGCAGAGCCACCCGCCGCACGAGGTCCTCCTGGTCTCCGACCACAACCCGGACCTCCTCGAGCGGGCACGCGCGGCCTTCCCCGCGGTGCGGTGCATGGCCAACAGCGGCCCGCAGGGCCTGTCCGGGGCGCGGAACACCGGCGTCTCGGCCGCGAGCGGGGACGTCGTGGCCTTCCTGGACGACGATGCGGCCGCCGATCCCGACTGGGTCGCCCGGCTGCTGGACGCCTACCGGGATGCCGACGTGATCGGGGTCGGCGGCGGGGTGCTGCCCGCCTGGAAGGGCGCCCGCCCGGACTGGTTCCCCGACGAGTTCCTCTGGGTCGTCGGCTGCAGCTACGAGGGTCTGCCGGTCACCCGCGCGGAGGTCCGCAACCCCATCGGGGCCAACATGAGCTTCCGGCGGGCCGTCTTCACCTCCGCCGGCGACTTCGACCCGACGATGGGCCGGCTGGGGAAGGACGCCGCGGGGTGTGAGGAGACGGAGTTCTCCATCCGGGCGCGGAAGGCCTCCCCGGGCGGCCGGATCCTCCTGGAACCCGGGGCCGTGTGCCACCACAACGTCTCCCCGGACCGCCTGACGCGGCAGTACTTCCGCCGGCGGTGCCGGGCCGAGGGCCGGTCGAAGGCGTTGGTGAGCCGGCTGACCGGCACCGACCAGGCGCTGGGCACCGAACGGGCCTACGTCCTGAGGACGCTGCCCCGGGGTGTGCTGCGCGGGCTGCGGGCGCTGGCGGGAGGCGACCTGGCCGGCGGCGCCCGGGCGTGGGCGATCGTGGAGGGGACCGCCCTGACGGCCCTCAGCTACCTCGTGATGTCGATCCAGCTGCTCCGGGGCCGGTTCGGCGCCCCGTCGTGACGTCCGGGGCCCCGGGGGAGGGCGGCCGGCGGTCGGACGGCCGGGCGCGCAGCTGCGGACGGAACCGCGGACACGAGCAGCCGGGAGCGGAGCAGTCGGTGCCCCTCCGGTAGTGCTGGTGGTAGACGCGGTCGTCGCCGCAGCGGCAGGTGGTCAGCCAGCTCGCACCCCAGTGGAGCGCCATCGCAGCCTCCTTCACCGGCGCGGCACTGCGCCTGAGCGGCGGGCACCGACCCGCGCCCACGGCCATCGTGACGCACGGCCGGACCGGACCGCAGACGTCGCCCGCACGAGGGGCCCGGCAGTCGCCCGGCGCGGCGCGCCCCTCCACAGGGCGTCCCCACCGTCGCGCAACGCGGTCGGGCTCACGATGGTGGACGCGGCACCCTGCCCGTCAGAGCACCATCCCGGCGGCGACGGTGGCGTTGGTGCCCTCGTCGACGAGGATGAAACTGCCCGTCGTCCGGTTGGTCCGGTACGGGTCGGTGAACAGCGGCGCGGTGACGCGCAGGTTCAGCCGGCCGATCTCGTTGAGCGTCAGGGTCGGCGCCTGCTCGTCGCGGTGCAGGGTGTTCACGTCCAGCCGGTAGCGCAGGCCCTTGACCATGGTGCGGGCCGACCGGGTGGTGTGCTTGATCGCGTACTTCCCGCCCGGGCGCATCGGCTCGTCGCCCATCCAGCAGACCATCGCATCGACGTCCTGGGAGACCGCCGGCTGGTTGTTCGGCCGGCAGATCATGTCGCCGCGGGAGATGTCGATCTCGTCGGTGAGCCGGATGGTGACCGACATCGGCGCGAACGCCTCGTCGACCGGGCCGTCCATGGTCTCGATGGCGGCGATCGTCGACGGCAGCCCGGAGGGGAGCACCACCACGTCGTCCCCGGGCTTGAAGACGCCGCCGGCGACCTGGCCGGCGTAGCCCCGGTAGTCCAGGTGCGCGCCGGAGAACGGGCGGACGACGTACTGCACCGGGAACCGGGCGTCGATCAGGTTCCGGTCGGAGGCGATGTGCAGCTCCTCCAGGTGGTGCAGCAGCGACGTCCCCTCGTACCAGGGCATGTTCGCCGACCGGGTGACCACGTTGTCCCCGGCCAGCGCGGACACCGGGATGACCGTGAGGTCGCCGATCTCGAGCTTGGCGGCGAAGTGGCGGAACTCCTCGGCGATCGCGTCGAAGACGCCCTGGTCGTAGTCGACCAGGTCCATCTTGTTCACGCACAGCACCAGGTGCGGCACCCGCAGCAGGGAGGCCAGGAACGCGTGCCGGCGGCTCTGCTCGAGGATGCCCTTGCGGGCGTCGACCAGGATCAGCGCGGCGTTCGCCGTCGAGGCGCCGGTGACCATGTTCCGGGTGTACTGGATGTGCCCCGGGGTGTCGGCGATGATGAATTTCCGCTTCGGCGTCGCGAAGTAGCGGTAGGCGACGTCGATGGTGATGCCCTGTTCCCGCTCGGCCCGCAGGCCGTCGGTGAGCAGCGCCAGGTTGGTGTACTCGTCACCGCGCGCGGCACTGGTCCGCTCGACGGCCTCCAGCTGGTCGGTGAAGATCGACTTGGTGTCGTAGAGCAGTCGGCCGATGAGCGTCGACTTGCCGTCGTCCACCGATCCGGCGGTGGCGACCCGCAGCATCTCCATCAGAAGTACCCCTCACGCTTGCGGTCTTCCATCGCGGCCTCGCTGGCCCGGTCGTCGGCGCGGGTGGCGCCCCGCTCGGTGACGTGCGTGGCGGCCACCTCCTCGACGATCTCCTCGACGGTGCTCGCCGTGGACTCCACGGCGCCGGTGCAGGTGACATCGCCGACGGTGCGGTAGCGCACGGTCTGCTCGAACACCTCCTCGCCGTCCATCGGCTGCAGGTGCTCGTTGGGCCACAGCAGCATGCCGTCGCGCAGGAACAGCTCGCGCTGGTGGGCGAAGTAGATGGAGGGCAGGTCGATGCCCTCGCGGCCGATGTACTGCCAGATGTCCAGCTCGGTCCAGTTGGACAGCGGGAAGACCCGGATGTGCTCACCGCGGTGGTGCCGGCCGTTGTAGAGCGACCAGAGCTCGGGGCGCTGGTTCTTGGGGTCCCACTGGCCGAACTCGTCGCGGAAGGAGTAGACGCGCTCCTTGGCGCGGGCCTTCTCCTCGTCCCGGCGGGCACCGCCGAAGGCGGCGTCGAACTGGTGCTTCTCGATGCCCTCGAGCAGGGCGACGGTCTGCAGCGGGTTGCGGCTGGCGCGCGGCCCGGTCTGCTCGGTCACCTTGCCGTTGTCGATGGCCTCCTGGACGGAGGCGACGATCAGCTGGACGCCGGCCTCGGCCACCCGGCGGTCGCGGTACTCGATGACCTCGGGGAAGTTGTGCCCGGTGTCGACGTGCATCACCGGGAACGGGATGCGCGCCGGCCAGAACGCCTTCTGCGCCAGGTGCAGCATGACGATCGAGTCCTTGCCGCCGGAGAACAGCAGGACCGGCTTCTCGAACTCCGCCGCGACCTCGCGGAAGACGTGGACGGACTCGGCCTCGAGCGCGTCGAGGTGGCTGAGCTCGTAGATGGGCGTGGTCATGCGGCTCCTCCGCGGGGTCGGGGCGCGGTCAGGTCGGCCGGCAGCGCGGCCAGGGCGTGCAGCAGCTGCTCGGCCAGTTCGGGGCGGCAGATGACCAGGTCGGGCAGCCACGGGTCGGGCTGGTTGTAGACCAGCGGCGAGCCGTCGAGCCGGCTGGTGTGCAGGCCGGCGGC
>JAOPWG010000238.1 GCA_025965775.1 Modestobacter sp.
CCTGCGGTCACCAGCGCGAGGGTGATGATGCCCATCGTCTTCTGTGCGTCCTGCATGCCGTGGCCCAGCGCCATGGTGGCCGAGCTGACGATCTGGGCGTAGCGGAAACCACGGTTCTCCTTGTGCGCGTTGGCGTTCCGGAAGGTCCAGAGGATGGCCAGCATGAACAGGTAGCCCAGCCCGAAGCCGACCAGCGGCGCGACGATCATCGGGATGATGACCTTGTCCACGATGCCCATCCACTGCACCGAGTGGGCGGCGGCCAGCGCCGCGCCGACCAGACCGCCTATGAGGGCGTGCGAGGACGACGAGGGCAGCCCGAAGTACCAGGTGATCAGGTTCCACACGATGGCCCCGACGAGCGCGGCGAACACCAGCTGCAGGCCCACGCTGCCGGTCGGTGCATCGATGATGCCCGCGCCGACGGTCTTCGCCACCTTCGTCGAGATCAGTGCGCCGACGAGGTTCATCACCGCCGCGAGCGCGAGCGCGGCGCGGGGGGTCAGGGCCTTCGTGGAGACGGCGACGGCGATGGCGTTCGCCGCGTCGTGGAAGCCGTTGGTGTAGTCGAACGCCAGCGCGACGATGACGATGGCGATCAGCGCCAGGAGGAGCCCGTCCATGCGCGGGTCAGGACTCCTTGACCGCGATCGTCTCGACCACGTTGGCCACGTGCTCGAACGCGTCGGCGGCCTCCTCCAGCTGGTCGGCCACCTCCTTGAGCTTGAGGATCTCCAGGGCGTCGAACTCCCCGGAGTACAGCCGGGACAGCAGCCGGCGGTAGAGCTTGTCCGCCTCGTTCTCCAGCCGGTTGACCTCGATCCAGTAGTCGGAGAGGTCCTTCATCGAACGCAGCCGCGGCATCGACTCCGCCGTGGTCTGCGCGCAGCGCTGCAGCAGGGCCACCTGCTGGCCCATCTCCGCCGGCAGCGTGCCCAGCCCGGTCAGCACGACCAGGTCCGCAGCGGCCTCGACGTAGTCCATGACGTCGTCCAGGTCGCTGGCCAGGTTGTAGATGTCCTCGCGGTCGAACGGCGTCACGAAGCTGGAGTTCAGCTGCCGGAAGATCGCGTGCGTGGCCTGGTCGCCGGCGTGCTCGAGATCGCGCAGCTGGCGGGCGAGCTCGGGCCGTCGGGCGTGGTCGTGCACGAAGTCGCTGAGGACGTCGGTGGCCGCCACGAGGTTCTCCGCCGAGGCGGTGAACATGTCGTAGAAGCTCGAGTCCTTGGGCGTGATCCTGAATCGCACGCGGCGCTCCGGTGGGGCAGACGACAGGGGAGCCGCCCTGCCGGGAGGAGGGGGCCGTCGCGCAGCATAGGTGGCCTGGCGTACCCCTGCCGTGCACCGGGCGCTCGGCGGAGTTCACCGGCCGTCCACCGTGCCGGTGTCGGCCCTTCGTTCGATCGCCGGGAACCAGTGTGGGCCGGCCGGCGACTAGAGCAGGTGTGGTCGAGCTGCAGGTCCGGGGCGTGTCGGTGAGGCGGGCGCTGTCCGCGGCCCTGCTGCTGCTGGGCATGGTGGGGCTCGGGGTGGCCGGCGACGTGGGCACCGCCCGCCCGGCGTCCGCGCACGCGACGGTGGTGACCACCACGCCCGCCGACGGTGCGCGGCTGGACGCCGCGCCGGCCGAGGTCAGCGTGGAGTTCGACGAGGACGTGTCGCTGGGCGCGGGTTACGCCCGGGTGCTCGGTGCCGACGGGCACCGCGTGGACACCGGCGCCCCCGCGGTGCGGGACGGGCTGCTGACCGTGCCGCTGCGCGAGGGTCTGCCCGAGGGCAGTTACGTCGTGACCTGGCGTGTGGTGTCGGCCGACTCGCACCCCGTCTCGGGCGCCTTCTCCTTCGTGGTCGGGAACGGGGAACTGGTCGCCCCGACCGTCGCCGACGGCGGGGACGCCGCTGCCCCGGGTGTCGCTGTGGCGCTCCCGGCGGCCCGCTGGCTGGGCTACCTCGGGCTGGTGCTGGGCCTGGGCGTACCGGTCTTCCTGCTGCTGTGCTGGCCGGCCGGCTGGGCGGTGCCGCTGCTGCGGCGGCTGATCGGCGCCGGGCTCGCCGCGGTGGCCGTCGGCGGCCTGCTCTCGCTGCTGCTCCAGGGGCCCTACGCCGCCGGCGCCGGCCTGGGTGCGGTGACCGACCCCCAGCTGCTGGCCACCACGTCCGGCTCCGCGTACGGGGTCACGCTGCTGCTGCGGGTGCTGCTGGCCGGGCTGCTCGCCGCCGTCCTGCTCCGGCCTCTGCAGTCCGGGCGGGCACCGGGGCGCGGGCGGCTGGTGGTCGGCGCGGTCCTCACGGTGGCCCTGGTGCTGACCGTCGCCGGCGTGGGGCACCCGGTCGCCGGGGACCTCACGGTGCTGGCCGTGGCGGTCACCGCGGTGCACGTGGCGGCCATGAGCTGCTGGCTGGGGGGACTGGCCGCGTTGCTCGTCGGGACCTCGGCCGGCGAGGTGCCCCTGGCCGCCCTCCGCCCGATGCTGCTGCGCTGGTCGCCGCTGGCCGCCGGGCTGGTGACCGCCCTGGTGCTCAGTGGCGTCCTGCAGTCGGTGCGGGAGGTCGGGTCGCCCTCGGCGCTGGTGCAGACCACCTACGGCTGGCTGCTGCTGGGCAAGCTCGCCGTGGTGGTCCTCGTCCTGGTCGCCGCGGCCCTGAGCCGGGACTGGGTGCAGACCCGGCTGGGTGGCCGGCCGCGTCGGCCGTCCGCGGGCCGGCGGGTCGTCGCCCAGGCCTTCGCCGCGGTGCCGGGCGAGCCGGCGGCCGCCGGACCGGGGGTCGTCGCCGTCGACCCCGTCGACGCGGCAGGCGACGACCCCGCGCCCGTCCCGCTCGGCCTGCTGCGCCGCACCGTGCTGCTCGAGGCGGCCGGCGCGCTCGTCGTCCTCGCGCTGTCGGCCGTGCTGGTCGGCACACCGCCGGCCCGGGCCGCCGTCGCCGCGCCGGTGGAGGTGACGCTGCCGCTGCGGTCGTCGGCCGGCGCCGCGGACAACGGCAGCGTCCAGGTGTCGCTGGCGCCGGCCACGCCAGGGCCGACGAGCCTGCACGTGTACCTCTACGACGCGGCCGGCCGGCTCGCCCAGCCGCGCGACATCACCGTCGCGCTGACCGAGCCGCAGCAACAGATCGGCCCGCTGGACGTCCGGCTGGCCGCGGCCGGCCCCGGCCACTACGTCGGGGACGGCGCGACCCTGCCGGCCGCCGGCACCTGGACGCTGACCGTCACCGTCCGGCTCGACGAGTTCACCGCCGTCACCGCCAGCACCGTCTTCCCGGTGCGCTGACCCCCATGAGGAGAACCGTGTCCCTGCCCCTGTCCCTGCCCCGTCCGCTGTCCCGGCTGGGCGTCGTCGTCCCCGCCGCGCTCGTCGCCTCGGTCGGGCTGCTGGCCGTCGGCGTGGGGGTGGCCTCCGCGCACGTGTCGGTCTCCTCGGCCGACGCGGCCCCCGGGGGCTTCGGCAAGGTCACCTTCCGGGTGCCGAACGAGAGCGACGCGGCCAGCACGGTCGACCTGCGCATCCAGGTGCCTACCGACACCCCGCTCACGTCGCTGCGCGCCCAGCCGGTGCCGGGCTGGACGGTCACCCTGACCACGAGCCAGTTGCCCGAACCGCAGGTGGACGACGACGGGAACCAGGTGACCCAGGCGGTCTCGGTGGTCGAGTACCGCGCCGACGCCGGCGGCGGGATCGGGCCCGGCGAGTTCCAGGAGTTTGCGCTGTCCGGCGGCCCGTTCCCCGACGCGCGGACGCTGACCTTCAACGTGGTGCAGGGGTACAGCGACGGGACCGAGACCGCCTGGATCGAGCCGACCGTCGACGGGCAGGCCGAGCCCGCGCACCCGGCGCCGGTGCTGTCCCTGTCGGGGGCCGCGGCGGACACCCACGGGACTGCCGCGGCCGCCACCACCACCGCCGGGGACGGCCGCGGGAACGGCACGGCGGTCGCCGCCCTGGTCGTGGGGATCGCCGGGCTCATCGCCGGGCTCGTCGGTCTGGCGCTCGGCTGGTCGGCCCGCCGACGTACCGTGTCCCCGTGAGTCCAGGGAGCCGTCCCGCGGGCAGGCGCCGCCCGCTCCGCCGCCGAGGCCTGACGGCGCTGGCCGTGTCGGCCGGGCTGTTGCTGGCCGGGTGCGGCGGCACCGCGGGCGCCGGGACCGGGGGGCACGACCACGGGGCCGCCGCAGCGCCGGCGACGGTGTCCGGCGCGGCCGACCCCTACTCGGGGCTGCACCTGAAGGACCCGTACCAGAAGCCGTCGTTCACCCTCACCGACACCAGCGGTGCGCCCTACGACTTCGCCGCGCGCACCGCGGCGGGGCCGACGCTGCTGTTCTTCGGCTACACGAACTGCCCCGACGTGTGCCCGACGACCATGGCCGACGTCATGGTCGGGCTGCGCGGCGTCGCCCCGGCGGTGGCCGCCGAGACCACAGTGGTCTTCGTGACCACCGACCCGACCCGGGACACTCCGCCGGTGCTGCGCACCTTCCTCGACCAGTTCGACGCCGGCCTCCCCACCCAGTTCGTCGGGCTGACCGGCGACCAGGCCCAGGTCGACCAGGCGCAGCTGGCCGCCGGCGTCCCGCTGGCCGAGGACATGGGGCGGACCCACTCGGCGCTGCTGCTGCTCTACGGCACCGACGGGCAGGCCGACGTGGCCTTCGACGCGGGCAACTCGGGCAAGGACATCGCACACGACCTGGCGCTCGTCGCTGCCCGGTGAGCGGCCGGGCGCTGCGATGAACCGTCCGGTCGGCCGGGCCGTCGTCGTCCTGCTCGCACTGCTGGCGACGCTGGCCGTCGCCGGCCCCGCGCCGGCGCACGTCGGCGGCGGGCAGGCCGGCAGCGACTTCGACGGCCGGGTCGACCGGGTCAGCCCGCAGCTGCCGGGCGTGACGGTCGCGGTGCTGCAGTTCGGTGACCAGCTCGAGGTGGTGAACCGCACGGCCACGGAGGTGGAGGTGCCGGGCTACTCGGCCGAGCCCTACCTGCGGATCGGACCGGACGGCGTCTGGCGCAACGTGCACAGCCCGGCGACCTACCTCAACCTGGACCGCTACGCCGCCACCCGGCTGCCGCCGCAGGCCGACGTCGCGGCGGCCGCCGAGTGGCAACAGGTGTCCACGCAGCCGAGCTACGTCTGGCACGACCACCGCACGCACTGGATGAGCCAGGACCTGCTGCCCCCCGCGGTGGTCGCGGACCCGACGACCTCGCACACCGTGATCCGCTGGACGGTGCCGATGAGCTACGGCGGTGCCCCGGTCAGCGTGACCGGCGAGCTGACCTGGAGCCCCCCGCCGCCGGGCCGGCTCGTGTGGCCGGTGTACGTGCTGCTGCTCGCCGCGACGGCGGCCGCCGGGTGGCTGGCCCGCACGCCCCGGCCGTTGGCCGCCGTGCTCGGGCTCGGAGCCGCGGCGTCCCTGTGGCACGCGCTGGCCACGCCGGAGCCCGCGGCGAGCATCTCCTCGCACTCCGGTGCGCTGCTGGGTGCGCTGCTGCCGGCCCTGTTGGTGCTGCTGGTGGCGGTGATCGGGGTCCGGTGCGCCCAGCGGCGACGCGGGGCGCTCGCCGGGCTGATGGCCGTGGTGGCCGGCTGGCTGCTGCTGGTGCAGGGGCTGCCGGACGTCGACGTGCTGTGGTCGGCCCACCTGCTCGCCACCGGCCCGCAGCTGCTGGCGCGCGCCGCCGTGGTGGTGCTCGTGGCGGGCGGGCTGGGTCTGGTGGCCGGGGGAGCGGGGGCGGTCCGGCGATTCCGGGACGATGCGCCCGCCGGCATCCCCCCGACCGCGCCTGCTCCCTCCCCCGAGCCGACCAGGCGCTGACCCCGCCCGGCGCCGACTGCCGGGGGTCGCCGGTGTCCGTGCAGGATGCCGGCATGACCGGACCGCTGGACCGCCGGCTGGGCACCGGCGACGCCGTCGTCCTCGGACTGGGGTCGATGGTGGGCGCCGGGGTGTTCGGCGTGTGGGCGCCGGCCGCGGCAGCCGCGGGGAGCCGGCTGCTGCTCGGGCTCGCCGTGGCCGCCGGTGTGGCCTGGTGCAACGCGTCGTCCTCGGCGGCGCTGGCGGTGCGCCACCCGACGTCCGGGGGCGCCTATGTCCACGGCCGGGAGCAGCTCGGGCCGTGGTGGGGGTTCGCGGCCGGCTGGTCCTTCGTGGTCGGCAAGACCGCCTCCTGCGCCGCGATGGCGCTCACCGTGGGCTCCTACCTGTGGCCGGCGGCCGCGCGGCCGGTCGCCGTCGCCGCGGTGCTGGTGCTGGCGGCGGTCACCTACTGCGGCATCACTCGTACCGTCCGGCTCACCCGGCTCCTGCTCGCCGGGTCGCTGACCGCGCTCGCCGTCCTGGTCGCGGCGCTGCTCACCCGGGCCTCACCGGGCACGCTGGCCGGCGGGGCGGGAGCCGGCGGTGCGGGTGCGGTGCTCCAGGCCGGTGGACTGCTGTTCTTCGCCTTCGCCGGCTACGCGCGGATCGCGACACTGGCCGAGGAGGTCCGCGACCCGGCGCGCACGATCCCGCGGGCGGTGTCGGTCGCCCTGCCGCTGGCCGTGCTGCTGTACGCCGTGGTCGGTATCGCCGTGCTCGCCGTCCTGGGCCCCACGCGGCTGGCCGGCTCGACCGCACCCCTGGCCGACGCGGTGCGGGCGAGCGAGTGGCCGGGGCTGGCCTGGGTGGCCGTCGCCGGGGCGGGGGTGGCCGGCCTGGGGGCGCTGCTGGCGTTGCTCGCCGGGGTGGGCCGGACGGCGCTGGCCATGGCCAGGGAGGGCGATCTGCCGCGCGGGCTGGCCGCCGTCCACCCACGCTTCCACACGCCGCACCGGTCGGAGGTGGCCCTCGCCGTGCTGGTCAGCGCTGTGGCGCTCACCGTCGACCTGCGCTCGGTGATCGGCTTCTCCTCCTTCGGGGTGCTGGTGTACTACGCGGTCGCCAACGCCTCGGCGTGGACGCTGCCGGTGGGGCGGCGACCGCACCGGGCCGTCCCGGCCGCCGGCCTGGTCGGCTGCCTGGTCCTCGCGGCGACCCTGCCGCTCGCCTCGGTCCTGAGCGGCCTCGGGGTGCTGGTGGCCGGGGTGGCGGGCCGGGCGATCGCAGAGCACCACCGGGCCTGACGAGCGAATTACAAGCGTGTCATTCAGAACACACCGCACAGTGGGTTACAGAACGGTAACGCCGTGTTTCGATCGCAGTGCGTCGATCCGGTGCGAACGGGGGACGCCGGACGCGGTCGAGGGGCAGGTCCATGGGGTCGAGGCACGTCGGGTCGTCGCGCACTCGCGAGAGCGCCGTCCCAGGACCGCCTCGTGCCGTCGGCCCGCGGCGCAGCCGCGCCACGCTCCGCCGGCGGCCGGCCGCGCTGCTCGCCGCCGTGGTCGTGGGCGGCGTGGCCGCCGGGCTGATGGGCGTGCAGGGCGTGACTCCGGCCACCGCGCAGGAGCCGGCGGCGGTGTCGGACCTGCTCGGTTCGGACGCCGAGGGCCTCACCGAGGACGCCGAGCTGACCCCGCAGGTGGCGATCACCGAGGTGGAGGCACAGGCCCGGCTGGCCGAGGTCGCCGCCAGCCGCGCGCAGCGCGCGGCCGTGGCCCAGGCCGCCGCCGAGGCGGCCGCGCCCGAGGCCGTGCTGCCGATCCGTGGCGCGCGGATGACGACGTGCTTCTGCATGCGGTGGGGCGTCATGCACTGGGGGGTCGACCTGGCCGCGCCGAAGATGACGCCGGAGTACGCCGCCGAGGACGGGGTGGTGCTGCGTGCCGGGGAGGCCAGTGGCTTCGGCCAGGCCGTCTACATCCTCGGTGCCAGCGGCGACGTCACCGTCTACGGGCACATGGAGAAGATCCTGGTCTCCCCCGGCGACGTGGTGACGGCCGGGGACACCATCGCGCTGGAGGGCAGCCGGGGGCAGTCGACCGGTCCGCACCTGCACTTCGAGGTCCACCAGGGCGGGATGAACGGCACGCGGGTCGACCCGGTGACGTGGTTGCGGGCGCGCGGCGTCGACATCTGACGGCCCAGGCCGGGCTTCCGGTACCGAAAGCCCGGTCACGGGGTGAACCGGTAGCCCATCCCGGGCTCGGTGTGCAGGTAGCGGGGGTTGCCCGGGTCGGGCTCGAGCTTCCGGCGCAGCTGCGCGAGGTAGACCCGCAGGTAGTTCGTCTCCTTCTCGTAGGCCGGCCCCCACACCGACTGCAGCAGCTCGCGCTGGCCGACCAGCCGACCCGGGGCCCGCACCAGCTCCGACAGCAGCGCCCACTCGGTGGGCGTCAACCGCACCAGGTCTGCGCCCACCCGGACCTGCCGGGCGGCCAGGTCGACGGTGAAGTGCTCGGTCCGGACCACCACCGGGCCCGGCTCGGCCGAGCCGCGGCGCACAGCGGCGCGCAACCGGGCCAGCAGCTCGGCCATGTCGAAGGGCTTGGTCACGTAGTCGTCGGCGCCGGCGTCCAGCGCATCGACCTTGTCCTGGCTCTCCGCCCGCGCCGACAGCACCAGCACCGGGCCGGTGAACCACGGCCGCAGGCCGGCCAGCACCTCGGTGCCGTCCAGATCGGGCAGCCCCAGGTCCAGGACGACGACGTCCGGATGGCCGCCGGCCGCCGCACGCAGCGCGGTCGCGCCGTCCGCGGCGGTGAGCACGTCGTGCCCGGCGGCACGCAGGCTGATCCGCAGCGCGCGCAGCAGGTGCGGGTCGTCGTCGACAACGAGGACCCGGCTCACCGGGCGGGGACCGGTGCCGGCGCCGGGACGGCAGCGACCGCCAGGGACAGCACCATGGTCAGGCCCCCGCCGGGGGTGTCCTCGGCGGTCAGCGTGCCGCCCATCGCCTCGGCCAGCCCGCGCGCGACGGCCAGGCCGAGCCCCACGCCCTGGCCGGCCGGGGCGTCGCCGAGCCGCTGGAAGGGGGCGAACACCCGGTCGCGGTCGGCCGGGGGCACCCCGGGTCCACGGTCGACGACGAGCAGCTCCACCCGGCCGGCCACCGAGCCGGTGCGCACGTCCACGGGCCCGGCCGGGGCATGCCGGACGGCGTTGCCGACCAGGTTGGCGACCACTCGTTCCAGCAGTCCGGGGTCGGCGAGCACCGGGGGCAGGTCGTCGGGGGAGCGCAGGGTCACCCGGCCGCGCTGGCCCTCGTCCAGCCAGGTCAGTGCCCGGTGCACCACCCCGGCGAGGTCGGCCGACCGGAGGACGGGCGTGAGCGCACCGGACTGCAGTCGGCTCATGTCCAGCAGGTTGTCCACCAGGCCGGTCAGCCGGTCGGCGGAGGAGTCCACGGTGTCCACCAGCTCGGCCCGGTCGGCGTCGGTGAGCGCCAGCTCGGTCGAGCGCAGCGCGGAGGAGGCCGCCTTGATGCCGGCCAGCGGCGTGCGCAGGTCGTGACTGACCGCGGCCAGCAGGGCGGTGCGCATGCTGTTGCCGGCGGCCAGCCGGTCGGCCTCGGCGGCCTGGGCGGACAGCCGGCCCTGCTGCAGCGCGACGGCGGCCTGCTCGGCGAACGCGACGAGCACCCGGCGGTCGCTGGCAGCCAGGGTCCGGCCGCACAGTCGCAGCGACAGCGTGTCGGTGACGGCGACCTCGTCGGTCGGCTCGCCGGGCGGGCCCCCGCAGGCGCCCACGGTGCGCTCGCCGTCCGCCGTCGTCTCGACCATGCGCACCGACCGCAGTCCGAACGCCTCCCGGATCTGCTCCAGCAGGCTGGGCAATGCCCGGTCCCCGGCGAGGACGGAACGGGCCAGGGATGCCAGCATCGCCGTCTCGGCGCTGGACCGGGCCGCCGCGGCTGCCCGCCGGGCCGACCGGTCGACGACCGTGGCCACGGCGACCGCGACGACCAGGTAGCCGCCCAGCGCGATCACGTCGTCGAGCCGGTCGACGGTCAGCCGGCCGGTGGGCGCGGTGAAGAACCAGTTCTCGGCCAGGCCACCGACCACCGCGGCGACCAGCGCGGGATACAGCCCGCCGAGCAGCGCCACCGCGACCACCAGGAGCAGGAAGACCAGCAGCACGCTGGCCAGCGACAGGGCGCTGGCGGCCGCCAGGCACAGCGCGGTCACCGCAGGGACGCCGACGAGAGCCAGGGCCAGGCCCAGCCAGCGGCGGCGGGCGGTGAGTGCACCGGTCAGCGGCGGCAGTCGCCAGCCGCGGGACCCGGCCGCGCCGTGGGTCACCAGGTGCACGTCGATCTCGCCGGAGGACGCCACGACCTCGCCGCCGATGCCACCGACCAGCGCGCGGGCCAGCCGGGTGCGGCGGCTCGTGCCGATCACCAGCTGGGTGGCGTCCGCGCTGCGGGCGAACTCCAGCAGTGCGGCCGCGACGTCGTCGCCGACGACCTCGTGGTAGCTGCCGCCGAGGCTCTCCACCAGCGTCCGCTGGGCGCGCAGCGCCGCCGGGGAGGCGCCGGTGAGCCCGTCGGAGCGCAGCACGTGCACGGCCATCAGCACGCCGGTCCCGGTGCGCCGGGCGACCCGGGCCGCCCGGCGGACGAGGGTCTCGCCCTCCGGCCCCCCGGTCAGGGCGACCACCACCCGCTCGCGGGCCTCCCAGACATGGTCGATGTCGTGCTCGGTCTTGTAGCGGTGCAGTCCCTC
>JAOPWG010000275.1 GCA_025965775.1 Modestobacter sp.
CCGAAGTGCGGCTTCTCGACCACCCCGTAGACGCCGGTGGACCCGTCGTCCCGCTCGACCGCGTCCTCCCGCACCCGGATCCACGGGTTGCGGTACACCTCCCGGCTGCCCGTCGTCCGCACGCCGCCTAGCGTGTCAGAGGGGATGAGGAGGGCGGGCGGAGCCGGCCCGACGGAGGACACGATGACCGAGCGCAAACCACCCGGGATGTCGTTCGAGACCTGGATCGACGCCCAGATCACCCGCGCCCGCGAGCAGGGCGCCTTCGACGACCTCGACGGCGCCGGCCGACCGCTGCCGCGCCGCGAGCGCGAGGAGACCAGCTACGACTGGGCGCTGAGCTGGGCGAGGCGGGAGAACGCCGACGTCGCCGGCATGCTGCCCACCGGCCTGGCGCTGCGCAAGGAGCGCGAGGAGCTGCCCGGCCTGGTGGACCGGCAGACCTCCGAGGCCGCGGCGCGAGCTGTGGTCGACGCGCACAACGCCCGAGTCGACCAGTTCTACCGACGACCGCAGGAGGGCCCCTTCGTCCCGGTCGGCATGGCCGACGTCGAGGAGATGGTCGCCGGATGGCGGCGCACCCGGCCGGCGTCGGCGCCGGCCGTCCCACCCTCGCCGCCGGCCCGCCGGCGGCGCTGGCCGCGCCGGCGGCGGGGCTGACCGATCGGCCCGCGGGGTGACGGAGACCTTGTCCACGATCACTCGGTGTCACGACTCCAGCGGATGAGGGTGCGCTCGACCGGTCAGCACCACTCGTCCGGGGGTATTGCTACCAAGTTGATGGATTTACACGGTTAACTCAACGTACTCGCTCTTCCTCCCCTCCCGGGACGGAACCCGATCTCGAAGAGGACCCATGATCCGCACGCCCCCCCACCTCCTGCGTCGCGTCGGCGTCGCGCTCGCCGTCCTCCCTCTCGCGTGGGGACTGGCCGCCTGCGGGTCGGCCGACAGCTCCGCGGACACCGGGTCGCCGGCGAGCGGTGTGGCCGGCGAGCTCCGGCTCGGCTACTTCGCCAACGTCACCCATGCCGCGGCGCTCATCGGGGTCCAGCAGGGGTACCTCGCCGGCGAGCTCGGTGCGGGCACCAGGCTCACCACCCAGGTCTTCAACGCCGGCCCCGACGAGGTCGAGGCCCTGTTCGCCGGCGGTCTGGACGCCGCCTACATCGGCCCCAGCCCGACGATCAACGCCTACGGGCAGAGCGACGGCGACGCCATCCGGATCATCTCCGGCGCCGCCTCCGGTGGCGCCGAGCTGGTCGTGCGGAAGGGCATCGACACCGCCGCGGATCTGAAGGGCACCACCCTGGCCAGCCCGCAGCTGGGCAACACCCAGGACGTGGCCCTGCGCACCTGGCTCACCGGCCAGGGCCTGAAGAACAGCGTGCAGGGCGGCGGGGACGTGACGATCGCGCCCACTGCGAACAGCGACATCCTGACGCTCTTCCGGTCGGGAGGCATCGACGGCGCCTGGGTGCCCGAGCCCTACGCCTCCGCGCTGGTCCTGAACGAGGGCGGTCACGTGCTGGTCGACGAGAAGGACCTGTGGCCGCACGGCGCGTTCGTCACCACGCACCTGATCGTGCGCACCCGGTTCCTCGAGAAGTACCCGGACACCGTCACCGCGCTGCTGCGGGCCAACGTCGAGTCCGTCGAGTTCGCCGCGAAGGACCCCGTGGGCGCCAAGGCCGCGGTCAACGCCGGGCTCACGGCGGCCGGCGGCAAGGCGCTGGCGGCCCCGGTGCTCGACCGCGCCTGGAGCGAGCTGACCCTCACCTACGACCCGATCGCCTCGGCCCTGGCGACGTCGGCCACGAACGGCGTCAGCGCCGGCACCACCGCCGGCAAGGCGGACCTCACGGGCATCTACGACCTGGCCCCGCTCAACGCCGTGCTGGCCGGCCAGCAGCTGCCCAGGGTCACCGCGGACGGGCTGGGCAAGGAATGAGGCCCGGAATGCTGGCGAGGACCACCGGCCGGGGCGGGGAGGACGCCGCGCCCGCGGTCCGGGCGGAGGGGGTCTCGCAGACCTTCGACCGGCGCGGGCCCGCCGTCCTCGACGGGGTCGACCTGACCGTCGCGCCCGGTGAGTTCGTCTGTCTGCTCGGCGCCTCCGGGTGTGGCAAGTCCACGCTGCTGAACCTGATCGCCGGGCTCAACCGGCCCACGGCCGGACGGGTGACGGTGGCGGCCGACCGGCCGGCGCTGATGTTCCAGGAGCCGGCCCTGCTGCCCTGGCTGACCGCGGCCGGCAACGTCGAGCTCGCGCTGAAGGCGCGCGGCGTCGGCCGGCCCGAGCGACGCGCGGAGGCCGGCCGGCTGCTGCGGGTGGTGAACCTCGGGGGCCAGAGCGACAAGCGTCCGCACGAGCTGTCCGGCGGCATGCGCCAGCGGGTCGCGCTGGCGCGGGCGCTGGCCCAGGGCAGCTCGGTGCTGTTGATGGACGAGCCGTTCGCCGCACTGGACGCCATCACCCGGGACGTCCTGCACGAGGAGCTGATCAGGGTCTGGACCGAACAGCGCCTGGCCGTGGTGTTCGTGACGCACAACGTCCGGGAGGCCGTCCGGCTCGCCCAGCGCGTGGTGCTGATGAGCTCCCGGCCCGGCCGGATCGTCCGGGAGTGGTCGGTGGACCTCGCCCAGCCGCGGGCCATCGAGTCCCCCGGGGTCGGCGCCCTCGCCACCGAGATCACTGCCCAGCTGCACCAGGAGATCAGCCGCCATGGCCACTGACACCACGCTGGACACGCCCCGCGGCACGACCGTCCCGCGGTCCTCCCGGGCGGTGGAGGCGGGTCTCGACGCCCTGGACACCGCGGCCGTCCCGGGCGCGCGCCGGTCCGTCGGCCGCGTGCTGGTCCGCTCGGTGATGCCGCCGGTGGTCTTCCTGGCCGCGCTGGTCGGCGTCTGGCAAGCGGTCTACCTGGCGAAGGTGAAGCCGACCTACGCCCTGCCCGGGCCGGCCACGGTGTGGCAGACGTTCCTCGACACGGTGCAGGACGGGCGGGCGGCCGAGGCGGTCTGGACCAGCGTCAGCCGTGGGGCGGTCGGCTTCGCCATGTCGCTGGTGATCGGCACGCTCCTGGGGCTGGCGATGTGGTCCAGTCGGTGGCTGCGCGCGGCGGTCGGGCCGATCGTGAGCGGGCTGCAGAGCCTGCCCTCGGTCGCGTGGGTGCCCGCGGCGATCATCTGGTTCCAGCTGTCCGACGCGGCGATCTACACCGTCGTGCTGCTCGGGGCGGTCCCCTCGATCGCCAACGGGTTGCTGACCGGCTTCCGGCAGGTCCCGCCGCTGTTCGACCGGGTCGGGCGGGTGCTGGGGCTGTCCGCCCCCGGTCGGGTGCGGTACGTGCTCCTGCCCGCGGCGCTGCCCGGCTACCTCGGCGGTCTGCGGCAGGGCTGGGCGTTCGCCTGGCGCTCGCTGATGGCCGCCGAGCTGATCACCTACTCCCCGACGCTGGGACAGGGCCTGGGGCAGCTGCTCGACATCGGCCGGGAGCTGTCGCAGATGTCGCTGGTGATCACCTCGATCGCGCTCATCCTGATCGTGGGGGTGGCCATCGAGCTGCTGGTGTTCGCTCCCCTGGAGCGCCGGGTCCTGCAGACCCGCGGGCTGACCACCGGCCGCTGAGCGGAACAGCCCGTCGAGGAGCACAGTGGTGAGGCAGGTCACACCCCGAGCCGAGGAGAACCCATGAGCGAGAGCACCGGACCCGTCGACGCGGACGCCGCCGACGTGACCGCCACCTCCAGTGGCAAGGCGGCCGGCGGCGAGGGCGGCGACCTCCACGGGGTCGCTCGCGAGGTGCACGAGGACAACCAGGAGGGCGGCGCCGACGAGGCCGCCAAGACCCCCGGCGGTTGAGCCCGCTCGGGGCGGGGGTCAGTCGTCCTCGGCGTCGCGTCCGGCCCGCTCGTGGGCGGCGAGCTCCGGGTCGCCATGCCGCCCTCCCCGCCCTCGTCCCGCGGCCCGGGGTGCAGCGTCGGGTCGTCGGCTGCCTCACGCGGTTCGCTCATGAGGTCAGAGCCTGCCGTCGCCGTGCGGCGACGGCCAGCCGGCGGTCCCGCTACAGGACGTCGAACTCGTTGAAGGCCGCGCCCCCGGACAGCGTCGCGTACCCCGGACCGCGGTCGAAGAACGGCTCCTCGCCGGTCCGGGCGGCCCGCCGCCCGGCGCGCAGCGCCTCGGTGGCGGCCTCGTCGCAGGTGCCGTCGGCGAGGACGACGACGCCGTAGTCCTCACGGGCGCCCTCGACGCTCACCTTGCGCCAGGCGATGTCCCGGAGCACCTCGCCGGCCGGGCGCTCCAGCGGGTCGCCCCAGCCGCCGCCGCCGGTCGTCCGCACGCGCACGACCGTGCCGGCGCTGAGCGGCTCGGCGTCGGCCAGCGCGTCGACCTCGTGCTCGTCCGGGCCGCCCGGGTCCACGGTGATCTGGAACGACCGCCCGGCCTTGCCGCCCTTGACCCCCCAGCAGGACAGGATGGAGCGGTCGGCGATCGACATGAAGTGCGCGTCGCGCAGCACCCGGATGTGCTTCTCGTAGCCGCAGCCACCCCGGTAGCGACCCGCGCCGCCGGAGTCCATCGCCAGCCCCAGCCGCTCGATCCGCAGCGGGAAGCGGGACTCGGTGAACTCGGTGGGCAGGTTCCGGGAGTCCGGGACGACGTGGATGGTGTCCTCGCCGTCGGCGTAGTACCGCCCGCCGGAGCCGCCGCCGAGCACCTCGCGCATCAGGTACGGCTCACCGGACTCGTCGGTGCCGTAGACGCCGGTGTAGCGGATGGTCTCCTGGTCGGCCGGCATCCGGCCGCCGGTCGCCTTGGCCAGGACCCCGGCCAGCACGCCCAGCAGCCGCAGGATGACGAACGTCCGGGCGTTGGTCGGTGC
>JAOPWG010000286.1 GCA_025965775.1 Modestobacter sp.
GGCCACCGTGCTGGCCTCGGCGATGGCGCTGCTGGACGCCACCGCGGTCAACGTCGCGCTGCCGACCATCGGCGCGGACCTGGGGTCCTCGCTGTCCGGCCTGCAGTGGAGCGTCACCGGCTACACGCTCGCGCTGGCCGCGCTGATCCTGCTCGGTGGCGCCCTGGGCGACCGGTACGGACGTCGCCGCGTCTTCGTCGTCGGCGTCGTCTGGTTCGCCGTCGCCTCTCTGCTGTGCGGCCTGTCGCAGGACACCGGCCAGCTGGTCGCCGCCCGCGTGCTGCAGGGCGTCGGCGGGGCGCTGCTCACCCCCGGCAGCCTGGCGATCATCAGTCCTCCTTCCGCCCGGGCGACCGGGCCCGGGCGATCGGGCTGTGGTCCGCGCTCGGGGGCGTGGCCGGGCTGCTGGGCCCGTCCTTCGGCGGCTTCCTGGTCGACGCGGTGAGCTGGCGATGGGTGTTCGGCGTCAACGCGCCACTCGCCGTCCTCGCCCTGGTGGCCGTCCGGCACGTCCCCGAGAGCCGGGACCCGGCGGCGTGCGGGCGCTTCGACGTGCCGGGGGCGGTGCTCGGCGCCCTGGCGCTGGCCGGCCTCACCTACGCGCTCATCGCCGCCGGGGACGACCCGACCGGCACGCCGGTCGCCGTCGCCGGGCTGCTGGGGCTGCTGGCCGGTGCGGCGTTCGTCGTCCGGGAGCGGTGCACCGGCGCCCCCATGCTGCCGCTCGCGGTGTTCGCCGACCGGCAATTCACCGGCGCCAACCTGAGCACCCTGGCGGTCTACGGGGCGCTGGGCGGGTCGTCGTTCTTCCTCGTCCTGCAGCTGCAGACGGTGCTCGGCCACTCCGCCACCTGGGCCGGCGCCGCCCTGCTGCCCGCCACGCTGGCACTCACCCTGTTCGCCGCCCGGGCCGGTGCGCTGGCCCAGCGGATCGGTCCGCGGTGGCCGATGACCCTCGGCCCGCTGGTCGCCGCCACGGGAATGCTGCTGCTCGTGCGGGTCGGCGCGGGGAGCTCCTACTGGACCGGGGTCCTGCCCGGCACGCTGCTGCAGGGGCTGGGCATGGCGCTGCTGGTCGCTCCGCTGACCGCCACCGTGCTCGGCGCCGCACCCGACGCGCTCGTGGGGGTGGCCAGCGGCGTCAACAACGCAGTGGCGCGGGCAGCGCAGCTGCTGACGGTGGCCGCTCTGCCGGTGGCGGTCGGCCTGTCCGGCGACGACTACGCGCGTCCGGCGGCCTTCAGCGCGGGTTTCACCGCGGCGATGGCCGGCTGCGCGGGGCTGATGGTCCTCGGTGGTCTGGTGGCCTGGGTCACGATCCGCCCGGACGTGCCCGCCACCTGATCCCACTGGGCGGACACGACTATCCCGCTATCCCCATCAACGTGGTAGACATGCCCTGTGTCGGTGACCGCGGAGCTCCCAGGCGACCTGCTGGTCCGTCGTCGGCACATCGACCTGCTCCGGGTCTGCACCGCCCGCTGTCGCCCCTGCTGACCGCCTCGCACTCTCCCCGTCAGCACTGCGGCCGCCGCTGCGCGCCCGCTCCCCGAAGCCCGGAGCCCACTCGTGAAGACCCTCATCGTCCTGGCCCTCGCCGGCCTCGGCGCACAACTGGTGGACGGCAGCCTGGGCATGGGCTACGGCGTCACCTCGACGACGCTGCTGCTCGCCCTCGGCACCAACCCGGCCGCCGCGTCCGCCACCGTTCACCTGGCCGAGATGGGCACGAACCTGGCCTCGGGTTTCTCGCACTGGAAGTTCGGCAACGTCGACTGGAAGGTCGTCGCCAAGATCGGCGTGCCCGGTGCGATCGGGGCCTTCGCGGGTGCCACCGTGCTGTCGAACCTGTCCACCGAGGTCGCCGCCCCGGTGATGTCGCTGATCCTGCTCGGCCTGGGCATCTACCTGCTGGTCCGCTTCACGCTGCGCGGCATCGACCGGCGGAACCTGGGCAAGCCGATGCGCAAGCGCTTCCTCGCCCCGCTCGGTCTGGTGGCCGGGTTCGTCGACGCCACCGGTGGCGGCGGATGGGGACCGGTCGGCACGCCGGCCATCCTGGCCAGCGGCCGGATGGAGCCCCGCAAGGTGATCGGCTCCATCGACACCTCCGAGTTCCTGGTCTCGGTCGCCGCCAGCCTCGGCTTCCTGTTCGCCCTCGGCTCTCAGGGCATCAGCCTGCTGTGGGTCGTCGGGCTGCTCCTGGGTGGGCTGGTCGCCGCCCCGGTCGCCGCCTGGCTGGTCCGGCACGTCCCACCGCGGCTGCTGGGGTCCGGGGTCGGCGGGATCATCGTGCTGACCAACGTCCGCAGCCTGCTCACCAGCGACTGGATCGACGCCCCCTCCGCGCTCCGGTACGCCGTCTACACGGCCCTCTACCTGGTGTGGGGCGCAGCGGTCGTGTACTCGTTCCGCCAGTACCGCAAGGACCGGGCGCAGGAGTCGGCCGACGCCCTGGCCGCCGAGGCCCGGATGGCCGCCGCGGTCGAGGCCGAGGGTAACCGGGTCGCACCGCTGGCCGGGGAGCCTGACACCGTCCGGGCCGGCCGTCCGCAGGCCCCGCGGGACTGATCCCCTCCCCCGCTCCCGGGAGCGGGTGCTTTCGCTACCGAAAGCCCGGCGCGGGGTCAGCGGGCGGCAAGCGGGGCCGCCTCGTTCTCCGGCGGCGGCCGCCCCCGGTCGGCCCCCGGCCGGTGGCGTGGGCCGGTCGGGAGGGCAGGCCTTTCGGCCGTAGTCGTTCTCGTCGGACTCCCAGGTGGGCTCGTCCTCGCCGATGATGGGCCACGACGGACGGTGCGGCCGTGGCGTTGTCCGCCACCTGGCGGGTCTGCCCCGGCGTGTCGACGACGGGCTCCGGCGACCAGCCTCCAGCGCGGCCGGCAGGGCCGCGGGGTCGTCACGGTCCCCGTGCAGGGCGCGGACGCCGTCCAGCCGCCGGTTCGCGGTCGGCGTAGCCGCCGGCGGTCGCGGCCGGCCGTGCGCGGGTCAGCCGGCGCGGACGCTCACCAGGTGCGTGACCTCGGGGAGGGGGCGGGTACCGGCCGCGGCCAGGATGCGCTGCGGGGTGCTGCGCTCGTCGCGCTGCCCGCTCATCCGCAGCGCCCGGACCCCGGTGAGCGCGTCGGCCTCCGGCGGCACCACCAGCAGGTCCAGCCGGCGCCCGCCGGCGACGGTGACCGACACCAGCTGCGGGTCCATGCTGCAGAACCCGCCGGTGCGCACGGTGTGCCCGTTGACGACGATCTTGCGGTCCACCGGCCCCCACGGCTGCACCGGGTGGGTGAAGCGCTCGATCCGGACGCCGAGCAGGTCCAGCGCGGCCACGAGCTCCGGCAGCTCGGTGGCGAGCTCCCGGCTGCGCGGCCACCAGGCACCGTCGAACGCCGTCTCCGCCGTCGCCCCGTCGCGGCGCAACCGCACGCGCACGTCGATGCCGTTCCGGAAGCCTGCTGCTCGCTCGCTGGTCATGTATTGCCGACCACCTCTCGTCCGTTCCCCCTGAGCGCGCCGGCTCCGCCGTCGCCACCCCTCCAGTGCGGAAAGTACGACCGGGTCCCCGACACCCCGGGGCGCCACGAGGAACACCGCAGGAGGTATTGCCGTCCTACGGCCGGTCTGCACGCAGAGTAACGACACGACACCACTCGACACACCGGCCCCACCCATCCCGGCAGGACCTGTCGTCGATCATCGGCGCGTGGCTGCCCGACACGCCGCCGGTGGGGCAGCCACCCGCCGATGATCACGGACGGGGCGGCCGGGCCAGACGACAGCGCCCCCGTCACCGGCGGGTGACGGGGGCGCTGTCGTGCGGTCGGCTCAGACCGGCTTGGGCTTGCGGTTCTTCGCCTTGCCGCGCTCGGTCTGGTCCAGCACGACCTTGCGGACCCGCACGGTCGCCGGGGTGACCTCCACGCACTCGTCCTCGGCGCAGAACTCCAGCGCCTGCTCCAGGTTGAGGATCCGCGGCGGCACGAGCCGCTCCAGCTCCTCGGAGGTGGACTTGCGCATGTTGGTGAGCTTCTTCTCCTTGGTGATGTTCACGTCCATGTCGTCCGGACGGGAGTTCTCACCGACGATCATGC
>JAOPWG010000309.1 GCA_025965775.1 Modestobacter sp.
CCGGCCCGGCGGTGACCTCTATCGGCGTCTTCGCCGACTTCGCCCCGGCGCTGGGTCATGCCTTCGGCGAGGCGCTCGACCGGGGCGATCTGCTCTTCGGTTTCGCCGAGCAGCAGATGGCCAAATCCTACCTGGGCACCTCGACCGGGCTGCGGCTACGGCACGACCAGCCCACAGGCCGGGTCGAGCTCAACGGCTAGTCGCCCGACTTCGGCCGGTCGGTGTGGGCCGGCGTGGGCACCCGCGACTTCACCGACGTCGCGGTGGCCGACCTCGCCGCCGACGTCCAGCGGAAGATGGCCTGGTCGCAGCGCCGGATCGAGCTGCCGGCCGGGCGGTACGAGACGCTGATGCCGCCGTCCACGGTCAGCGACATGATGATCTACGCCTATTGGACGATGGAGGCGCGCGACGCCGACGAGGGGCGCAGCGTCTACGCCAAGCCCGGCGACGGCAACCGGATCGGCGAACGGCTGGCCGGCCTGCCGCTTACGCTGCGCAGCGACCCGAACGCCCCGGGGCTGGAGTGCAGCCCGTTCCAGGTGGTCGGCGGCTCGTCGGGGTCGGCGTCGGTGTTCGACAACGGCATGGCCACCCCGGCGGTCGACTGGATCTCCGGCGGCGTGCTGACCAACCTCATCCGGCCACGGGCCTGGGCGCTGAAGACGACGGCGCCGGCGACGGCCGCGGTGGACAACCTCGTCCTCGAGGACCCGAACGCCACCGCGTCGCAGGCGGAGATGATCGCGGCCACCGAGCGGGGGCTGCTGCTCACCACACTCTGGTACATCCGCGAGGTCGACCCGCAGACCCTGCTGTTGACCGGGCTGACCCGCGACGGCGTCTTCCTGGTGGAGCACGGCGAGGTGACCGGCGCGGTGAACAACTTCCGCTTCAACGAGTCGCCGATCGACCTGCTGGGGCGGGCCACCCAGGCAGGCCGCACCGAGCGCACACTGCCGCGGGAGTGGAACGACTGGTTCACCCGCGCCGCGATGCCGACGCTGCGGATCCCGGACTTCAACATGAGCTCGGTCTCGCCGGCCAGCTGACGGTCCCGGCCCGGACGCGGTTGTGCGCTCCTCGTCACTGCCGCACCCGCCGACCCGACGACCAGCGCACAATGGATCCGAGCAGCGTCAGACGACAGAGGGAGCACGGTGAGCGACGAGCAGGTCGTGCGTCCGGGGTCGGTCCGCTGGCTCGGGTATGCCCTCGGTCGGTCGTTGCCGCCCCGGCACCGAGCCTGGGTGCTGCACGACACCACCACCGACACCTGGATCCTGCGGCACCTCGCCCGCGCGCTGGTGCAGCTGGCGGTCCCGGTGATCCTGGTGCTGACCGTCGTCCCCGGTCCGTTCTGGATCCGCGGCATGGCCGCGCTCGGTGGCGTGGTGATGGGCCTGATCTTCTCCTTCGCCTACATCACCGAGACCACCGAGCACCGCCTGGTCAAGGCCGGGTACCCGGCCGGCACCGCCGCGCAGGCCCGGCAGCGGGTGACCACGGCCCGGCAGGCGCAGGAGTCGCAGCGCCGGCACGAGGCAGCGGCCCGGCGGGCCGCCCGGTACCGCAGCCGCTCGGGTCGCTGACCCCTCCCTGACCCGGCCGGCCGGATGGGCCTGCTCATCGACTACGACAAGACCTCTCCCGAGGCGGCGCGCGCCCTGGCGACCGACGGTGCGCACGTGCTGGCGTGCCTGTCGGCCTGGCCGGCCAGCCTCACCAACCGGGCGGCGCGGCTGGTGCAGGACCGGCAGTCCCGGCTGTTCGACCTCTACGACTGCGCGCGGGCTGCGGAGAACCAGGTGGTGTGGGTCTCGGCCAACCAGACCGGGACGATGGGCCGGCTGCGCTTCCTCGGGCAGTCCACGGTGGTCGGGCCCGGCGGGGACGTGCTGGCCCGCACCTGGGCCAAGGCCGGGCTGGCGGTGGCCGACCTGGACGTCGCCGCCGAGGTGAGCCGGGCCCGGCTGGTGCTGGACCACCTGCGTGAGCTCAAGCCGGCGGCCTACCGGGGGCCCGGCTCATGAGGATCGCTCTGCTCACGTACTCCACCAGGCCCCGCGGCGGCGTCGTGCACACCCTGGCCCTCGCCGCGGCGGCCGGACCCGCAGGGGTGGCCGGACGGCAGGCCTGGCGGGAGCGGCTGGGGCGCTACGTGCTCGCCGTCGGTGGCATCGAGCCACGCAAGGGGACGCTGGACCTGGTCGAGGCGATGGCCACGGTCCAGGCGCGGCGCCCGGAGCTGTCCCTGGTGGTCGCCGGCGGGGAGACGCTGTTCGACTACCGCGACTACCGGGCACGGGTGGAGGCCCGGGCTGCCGAGCTCGGCGTCGTCCCGGTGGTGCTGGGCCCGGTCGACCACGACCAGCTCCCGGCGCTGATGGCCGCCGCCGACGCCTTCGCCGGCGATCCGGCGGGCTTCGCCGCGGCGCTGCTGGCCGCCGGTGACGACCCGCGCCGCCGGGCCACCGGGCAGGCGCTGGCCGACCGGCACAGCTGGGACGGCGCCGCCGCCGCGCACCTGTCGCTCTACGCCGCCCTGACCGGATCTGCCGCCCTGACCTGATCTGTGGGTGGATCTTGCTCCCCGAGCCGCTGCTGGAGTTACCTCTGGGGCGGGTGGGATAGGGAAGTCGGGGATCCAGCGTGTCAGATCGGGCTGACACGGGCATGCGACCCGGTTCCGTTCTACTGCTCCCAGCCGATGACGACCCCCTGCCTCCCGGGCAGGACGGCGATGGGAGCCCCAGATGACGTACCAGCAGAAGCCGTCGATCTTCCAGGTCGGCAAGGTCCACGAGAGCGGCGACTCGGTCATCGTCTCTGGCTGGGGCCTGGGGATGTGCGCGCCGTCGTGCCGCTGCCACCGGAACCCCACCGACGGCCAGCTGGCCCTCGCCGAGGACCAGGCCGGCGGCAGCCTGGGTCTGCGGAGCTTCACCGAGGACGGTGTCTGTGACTGTTGCGAGGCCTGGACCGCCGCCGAGCTCACCGCCATCCTGCGTGACGTGGCGCTGGTCGAGGCGCTCGACTCCTCGGAGCCCGCCGCCGGCTGAGCCCACCCGGCGAGACGCGTCTCGGCGCGGTGTCCTGCAGTCCGGACACCGCGCCGACGCATGTCCGGGGTCGCTGCCTGCCCGGCACGTCGCCGCGCGAACCGCGCATTGTGCGCGACCGGAGCCGGCGGTGTGAGGCCCGTGGGGTCACTGGGACCAGTGGGGCGCACGAGCCGGCGTCCTGATCATCCCCTCGCGCGCCGGACCGACGCTGAGACAGCGCGCCCTTACGTTGCGTTCCGACGCGCTCGCTCTTCGACGGCCCCTTCCCCGGGCCCGGCGTGCGCCTACGGAGGCCCGGTGACCCGCTCGACCGTCCGCGGCTGGAACCGGGGTGCTGCGCTGGCGCTGACCGCCGGGATCGCCGTCGCCCTCGCGCCCGCCACCGCATCGGCCGCACCCGCCACCACCGACCAGACGCGTGAGTCCGTCGCGAAGGCCGGTGAACAGCTGCAGGCCATCGCCGAGCAGGTCAACCAGGCCACCGAGGCCGCCGCCCAGCAGCAGGCCGCCGCGGCCGCCGCCGGTGCCGCGGCCGACCAGGCGCAGGCCGCCGTCGACGCGCTCGCCCCGCAGCTGCGGGCCATCGCGCTGTCCGGGTACACCGGCTCCACGCGCTCCCGGATCGCGGCCTTCCTCACCAGCGGCTCTGCCGACGACCTCATCGAGCAGATGAGCACCCTGGACCAGCTCGCCGTGCACGCCGACGGCGTCGTCGCCCAGGTGGCCGGAGCGCGCGACACTGCCCGCCGGGCGCAGGCCGCCGCAGCCGCCGCCCAGGCGGGGGCCGAGGCGTCGATCGCCGACCTCGAGGACCGGAAGAAGAAGCTGGAGAAGGAGATGGCCGGCTACCAGGCCGACCTCGCCCGGCTCTCGGCCACCGACCAGGTCCGGGTGCAGAACGCCGTGGCCGGCCCGCAGGTGGCCACGCCCAGCCCCGCCCCGGCACCCACGGCGGCCGCGGGCGTCGCCGTCCAGACCGCGCTCGCCCAGCTCGGCGACCGGTACGTGGCCGGCGCCTCGGGGCCCGACGCGTTCGACTGCTCCGGGCTGACGATGTACGCCTATGCGGCCGCCGGCATCACTCTGTCGCACTCCAGCCGGGCCCAGTCGACGCTGGGCGTCCGCGTGGCCCGGGCCGACCTGCAGCCCGGTGACCTGGTCTTCTTCTACACGCCGGTCAGCCACGTGGGCATCTACATCGGCAACGGCCAGATGGTGCACGCCAGCGTGCCCGGCCGCCCGGTCGCCGTCACCGGCGTCGACAAGTCCGGCTACGACTGGGCCGTCCGCGTCACCGGCTGACCCCGGGGCAGCTCCGCTCAGTCGTGGAACCGGCGGCCCTCGGCGAGCATCTGCACGCAGGCGGCGATCCGCTTCGCGCGGGTCTGCGGGGTTGCGGCGGTGTGCACCCGCCACAGCACGGAGTACCGGTCGGTCCTGTCCAGCCCGGCGAAGAAGGCCTCGGCGCCGGGGTCGGCGGCCAGCGCCGCGGCGAGGTCGTCGGGGACGGTGACCGTCGCGGGGCCGGCGTAGGCGCGGTCCCACCGGCCGTCGGCCTGCGCGGCCTCCACCGCGGTCAGCCCCGCCGGGCGCATCCGGCCCTCGGCCACCAGGCGGGCGACGGTCGCCACGTTCTTCTGCGACCACACGCTCCGGGGTCGGCGAGGGGTGTAGCGCACGGTGAACCAGTCGTCGTCCACCCGGTTGGCGCGTCCGTCGATCCAGCCGAAACAGAGCGCCACCTCCACGGCCTCGGCCGCGGTCACCGACGGGACGCCGGCGGACTTCTTCGCGATCTGCACGTACAGGCCCGGGGCGCGGGCGTGCTCGGCGTCCAGCCACGCCGCGAACTCGGCGGCGGAGACGAAGGCGCGCACCGGCAGGTCCTCGGGTGTCCCCACGCCGACATGGTGGCCGGCGCACCCCGGGACGTCCACTCCGTCGTGCCGGATCGCAGCGGGCATGATCGGCTGGAGCGGACACCCGCGGCGCCGGCGGCGACCGTGGTGCCCACCGAGTGGGACGGGGAGCGTGATGGCACAGGAACCGGGGCCCTCCGCGCTGTGGCTGGTGCGCCACGGGGAGAGTCAGGGCAACGTGGCCGATGCCCGGGCCCACTCCAGTGGTGCCGCCCGGCTGGAGCTCGACGTCCGCGACCCCGACGTCCCGCTGTCACCGGCCGGCGAGCAGCAGGCCGACGCGCTCGGCCGCTGGCTGGCCGGGCTGGCGGCCGACCAGCGGCCGACGACGGTGCTCAGTTCCCCGTTCGCCCGGGCGGCGGCGACCGCCGAGCGTGCGGTGGCGGCCAGCGGGCTGGAGCTGACCATCCGGTACGACGAGCGGTTGCGCGAGCGCGACTTCGGTGCCTTCGACGGGATGACCCGGGAGGGCATCCGCGCGGAGTACCCCGACGAGGCCCGCCGCCGCGACCTGCTCGGCAAGTTCTACTACCGGCCCCCGGGCGGGGAGAGCTGGGCCGACGTGGCGCTGCGGGTGCGCAGCCTGCTGGCCACCGAGGCGCTGCGGCACGACGGTGAGCGGCTGATGTGCGTCTCCCACCAGGCCGTGATCATGGTCGTCCGCTACGTCGTCGAGGAGCTGACCGAGACGCAGCTGCTGGAGATCGACCGGTCCGAGCAGATCGCCAACACGTCGGTCACCCGGTACGAGCGCCGGGACGACGGCCGGTGGCAGCTCGTCGAGTTCAACGGCGTGGCCCACCTGGAGTCCGACGAGCAGGCTCCCGTCACCGAGGAGAACGATGTCCCGTCCCCAGCCTGACGCCACGCTGATCACCCCGCAGGTGCTGCGGGACTGGCGGCTGCCCGAGCCCACCGGCGGCAAGGAGGCGCGCGGGGCGATCCTGGTGGTGGGCGGCAGCACCGAGACCCTGGGGGCGGTGCTGCTGGCCGCCGAGGCGGCGCTGCGCTCGGGGGCGGGCAAGCTGCAGGTCGCCGTCCCGGCCAGTGTCGCGGGGTTCGCCGCCCAGGCGCTGCCCGAGGCGCTGGTGCGTGGTCTGGCCGAGACCGCGGGCGGCGCGATCCGGGCCGATGCGGCCGGCCAGCTGGCCGACCTCGCCGGGAAGGCCTCCGCGCTGCTCGTCGGGCCCGGAATGGCCGACAAGGAGCAGACCCGGCTCCTGGTCGAGGCGCTGCTGCCCGGTTTCGACGGCCCGGTGGCGCTGGACGCCCTCGGCCTGGCCGCGGTCACCGCGGACCCCTCGTGCCTGCACCACCTGTCCGGCCGGGCGGTGCTCACGCCCAACCCCACCGAGCTGGCGCTCACGTTGCACGTGGAACCGGACGAGATCGACGCCGACCCGGCCGGTGCGGCGCTCCGGCTGGCCGAGCAGGCCCGGGCCACTGTCGGGCTGGGCGGGGCGACCAGCTGGATCGCCGGCCCCGACGGCCGGCTGTGGGAGGACCAGAGCGGTGGCGCCGGGCTGGGTGTCTCGGGGTCCGGTGATGTCCGGGCCGGTGTCGTCGCCGGCCTGCTGGCCCGCGGCGCCGAACCGGCGCAGGCCGCGGTGTGGGCGGCGCACCTGCACGGCCGGGCGGGGGAGCGGCTGGCCGCCCGGGTGGGCCGGCTGGGCTTCCTGGCCCGGGAGCTGCCGCCGGAGATCCCGCGGGTGCTGGCCGAGGTCGACCTCTGAGCAGCGCGGGGCCGGCAGCCGGCCGGAGCAGGTCGGGTCAGGTGGGCACGACACGGAAGAGGAACCGCCGGCGCACCATCAGCCAGATGACCGCCAGCACGGCCGTGTGCACGCCGGTGCCGACCCACCAGTCCGACCGGTCCAGGCCGGGGAGGTTGCCGACGGCCAGCACGAACAGCACGTGCACGATGAAGACGTACAGGCTGGTGCTGCCGAGCGGGACGTAGAACCAGCCGACGGCCCGGTCGACCGGCTTCCAGAACGCCGTCAGGAACGCATAGGCGACGACGATCATCAACGCGAGGTCGACCAACCGGCCCAGCTGCAGGTCGGTGCGCTGGTACAGGGTCTCGTAGAGACCGTCGTAGGTCCCGGCCGGCACGAACGGCAGCTCGACCCCCCACCGGTGCCCGGCCCACAGCAGCGCCAGCGCTCCGGCGTACAGCCCGGCGAGCGCGCCCACGGTCACCGCGCCCACCCGCCCGGTCAGCGCCCGGGTCACCTGCCGGCGGTGGAAGCCGAGCACGACACCGTGCGTGAAGGCGATCTGCCAGGTCAGCACCGGGAAGGAGTCCTCGAACTGCGAGGGGAGCACCCGGAGGGAGTACCGGGCCTCCAGCGCGTACAGCGCCCAACTGACACCCAGCACCAGCCACCACAGCCGTCGTCCCAGGAGCCAGACCAGGCCCGGTACCAGCACGGTGAGCAGCACGAACAGGCCCATGATGTTGAAGACCCACGGCCCCATCTGCAGCAACAACAGTTCCTGGACGGCGTACCAGGGCGGGGGGTAGTGCAACAGCTGCCCCGCGTTGGGGTAGAGGTCGTAGACCTGGCCCGTCGCGTCGGACCCGGCGGCGCCGGTGCCGCGGTCGGTGAAGGTCGTGATGACCGTGCCGTCGACGAACGGCAACCGGGAGAGCAGGTAGACCAGGAGCACCACGGCCAGCGCGGTCAGGTACAGCCGCCGGGCCCGCTTGAGCATCCCCAGCGCGGCGGCCGGTCCGCCGAGCCGGCGGACCGCGACCGGATACACCATGCCGAGCACCAGGCCCGAGAGCAGCACGAACATCTCCGCGCCGGTGATCGCCCCGATGGCGTTGAGCGTGACGTCCGACCACAGGCCCGAGACCTCGATGTGGGTGACGACGACGGCGACGATGATCCAGCCGCGGAAGAGGTCCAGCCGCCGGTCGCGGGGGTCGTGCTCGTCCGGGTAGCGCCACCCGGGCGCGAAGCGGCCGACCAGCCCGGAGACCAGGAGGACCAGCGCCAGGACGACGGCGCAGAACACGATCCAGCCCATCTGCGGGCCCGCACCGGTGGAGGTCCCCTGGTGCGCCGGCGCCGCCCCGCCTACCGCCAGGTCGGTGGCCGGGGTGACCGCGCCGGTCGTCAGCCCGGCGGCCGCCAGGTCGGCCCGCAGGGCGCCGGCGAGCTCCGGGGTCGAGGTCACCCGCCAGTCGACCACCGCACCACCGGCCTCGATGTCCGGCCGCTCGAGCTCCGGCCAGACGACGGCCTGCACGCCCGGGACCGTCGTCGCCGCGGCGAAGACCTGGCGCCACCAGGCCTGCTTGATCGCCAGCTCCTGGGCTCCGGTCGTGGCGGTGCCCGGGGCGAACAGCGCACTGGTCTCCACCGCCATGGGCTTGCCGGCCGCCTGCACATAGGTGGCCAGGAAGTCGCGGCCCTCGCCGGGGAGGTCGCCGTAGCCGGAGGTGCCCGTCAGCTCGCCGACGAAGGTGCCGGGCTCCGGGACGGCGTTGGAGCCCGGGGAGGCGACCGGGCCGAACCAGGGGAGCGACAGGCCGACCCAGTCGACGTACTCACCCCCGGGCCAGTACGGGGCGTAGGGGTCGTCGTCGGGCCCCACCGCCCCGTCCCCGGAGGTGTCCAGCTCCGCCGGGTCGCGGGCGCCCGAGCCCGGGACGAGGCCGCGGGCGTCGGCGAAGGGATAGCCGACGCCGTGGGCCGGGGACCACAGCATCGCCGCGTTCGGCGCGCCGGCATGGACGGCGTCGGCGACCAGACGGAAGGCCTGGACGTAGTCGCCCGGTTGCTGCCCCCACGTGCGCCAGGACCCGTTCATCTCCGGCGCGAACCGCACGAGGAACCGGGTGCCCCGCTGCTGGCCCAGCGCTGCCAGCAGGCCCGCCAGCTCCTCCGCCTGGGCCCGGGTCAGGTCGGAGAGGGCGGTGCGTGGCTCGAGGCTCAGGAAGGCCACCGCGCCCGACCGGGCCACCTGGTCGACGTACTGCTCGACGTAGGTCACGTCGTCGGGGCCCAGCGGGTAGGGCATGGTCTGCGCGAACAGGGCGGGCGCGGTGCCCAGGCGCTCGGTGTAGGCGGCCGCGCTGTCCCTGGCCCAGTCCAGCGACGGTCCGAACCACGGCGCTCCGGCCGGTGGGGACGGCACGCCGGGCCCCGGCCCGGGCTCGGCCGCGGCGGGGCCGGCC
>JAOPWG010000318.1 GCA_025965775.1 Modestobacter sp.
CGTCCACCGCGACCTGCAGCGGGTTGTCCCGGGCGCTGGTGGAGTGCGCCTGGTTGGCCGGGGTGCGGCGGGCGCGCATCTTCTGCATCGCCTGCATGATCTCCACGACGTTCATCAGCTTGACGACGTCGAGCACCTTGGCCGGGGTGAGTCCGCGGGTGACCGCGAGGACGTCGGAGCGGCTGACGCCGGGGTCGATGAGCATCCGGGCGATCTGGCCCGAGGGCAGCGCCACCGAGGCCTCGGTGGTCGCGACGTCGAGGGCGTGGTCGGCGATGAAGCTGTCCATGAAGTCGAAGTCGGCGCGCTCCCGGCCGTCCATCTCCACGACCCGGCCGTCCTCGACCCGCACGCTGGGCTGCGGGTCGAAGTCGCTCTCCATCGCCACCAGGCCCTTCTCGGGCCACTCCTCGACGAACCCGTCGAGGTTGACCGGGCGGGCCTCGAGGATCTCGGTCCGCAGCGACTGCCGGTGCTCGGTGGACTGCCGTGGCGCAGTGCTGGTCATGTGCGCGGACCTCTCTCAGTCGTCGGAGTCGGCAACGGGGCGGGCGAGCAGGTCGCGTCGCCGGTACACCTCGGCGGCCTCACGGACCAGGGCCGCACACACGGGTGCCGAGTAGGAGTTCTCCAGCCGGTCGGCCAGCTCGGCGAGGGCTGTACCCGTCGATGCGCGCGGCCGCAGCGCGTTGTACATCGTCAGCACCTCTTCGTCGGGGATCGCGGTCATCTCCGCTGCCCGGCGGAAGTTGCCGGCCAGTTGCGGGCGGCCGCTGGCGTCGGCGAGCTGGGCCTGCAGCTGCAGGGTCTCCGGGGCGATCCGCAGGTCGTCGGGTGAGAGCTCACCGGACACGACGGCGTCCATCGTCAGCGCCGTGATCGGCTTGCCGGTCGGGGTGTGGAGCAACTCCGGCCGGTTGATCGACAACGGGTAGTCGTCTCGGGTCAGTTCCGTGGTCGGCGAGGTGCCCATGCGGCGTCCCTCCTGGGTCGTCGACGTGTCGTGAAGCCACCGTGACACGGGTCACGTTGCATGTTCGTTGCACCCGGTCGCGGCCGTGGCGGCCGGAGGCGTGCCCCGGTCGCAGGCCGACGTGCCGATCGGCGCAGAAGGTCTTGTTACGGGCGGCCCTCCACGGTTGGCTGCGGCCATGAGCGCTTCTCTGACCCATGAGCAGGCCCGACGCATCCTGGATGCCGGCATCGCCAAGGCCACGGAGATCGGCCAACCGATGAACATCGCAGTCGTCGACGACGGCGGGCACCTGCTCGCGTTCGGTCGGATGGACGGCGCGATCAAGGCGAGCATCGACATCTCGACGCGCAAGGCGGTGACCTCGATCCTGATGAACCTGCCCACCTCCGCGCTGACGGACCTGGTCCAGCCGGGCGCCGAGCTCTACGGGCTCGGGCGGTCCGCCGGCGGGATGGTGACCTTCGGCGGTGGCATCCCGCTGAGCCGCGACGGCCAGGTCGTCGGCGCGGTCGGGGTGAGCGCCGGCTCGGTGGACCAGGACGTCACGGTCGCGGCTGCGGCAGCCGCGGCGCTGGACGGCTGACCGGACCCCGCGCTCCGCTCGCCGAGGACCCATGCGCTTGCCGGGGGGCGGTTCCTGGGCGAAGATGCCGACGAGAGGCGGCGTTGCGCGGCGTTGCGTGGCGTGGGCGCCCGGGAGTCCGATGTCACGAGAGCCTGCACGGCACGGAGGCTTCTCTCCGAGCACGGCACGGGGCGACCCCGTCCAGCGCGCACGAGCGCTCGCAGATGTGTTCGATGCGGTGCTCAGCGGGAGCCCCGGCCGCCAGGCCCCCCGGCCGGTCGTGTCCGAGTCGTGGCAGCGGAGCCTCGCCGCGCACGTCGACCCCGAACGCCGGACCCCGCCGGTCGTCTATGCGGCCGACGAACTGGCCGACATCAGAGCGGCACACCCGCTCAACGACTGCCTGCCGCTGCTGCGCAGCACGCTGGCGAGCATCGCCGACGAAGCCATGCACATCATGTTGGTGACCGACGCCGAGGGCCACATCCTGTGGCGTGACGGTGCCGCGACACTGCTGTCCCACGCCGACGGGGTCGGGCTGTTCCCGGGCACGCGGTGGAGCGAGACCGACATCGGCACCAACGCGATGGGGACCGCGCTCGCGGTGGATGCGCCGGTCCAGATCCACTCCGCCGAGCATCTGGTTCGCACCTACCACGCCTGGACCTGTGTGGCCGCTCCGGTGCACGACCCGGAGTCCGGAGCCATCCTCGGCGCCGTGGACATCAGCGGCCCGCTGCACACGGTGCACCCGGCGCTCCTGCAGCTGGTGTCGGCTACGGCGCGGCTGGCCGACAACGAGCTGCGCGCGCGGCTGGCGATCGCTGATGAGCGGCTGCGGATGCGCCTCCTGCCCCATCTGGCGGGCCTCGGTGGCGCCCCCGGCGCGCTCGTGACCCCGGGCGGCCGCGTCCTGGCCGGGCAGCCCTACGGCTGGTGGCCCGACCGGGTCGACCTCGGGGAGGGCGTGGACCGGATCCTGCTGGTCCACGGACGTGAGATGACGGTCGAGCCGCTCGTCGGGGCCCATCTGCTGCGCACTGCACCACTGACCTCATCGTCACCACTGACCTCATCGTCGTCCACGGCCGCCGTGCGGTGCCCACCCACGCTGCTCGCGCTGCGGTTCATGGGCGACGGTGTGCCCAGCGCGCTCATCAACGGCCGGTCGATCCCGTTGACGCTGCGCCTGGCGGAGATCCTCGCGATGCTCGCGTTGCATCCCGCGGGGCTCACCGGCGAACAGCTCGCCTACCTGGTCTACGGCGACGCCGGCAACCAGACGACCGTGCGCGGTGAGATCCGCCGGCTGCGCGCGCTGATCGGCGCGGACCTGCTGCGCAGCCGGCCCTACCGGCTCGTGCCCGCCGTCGACAGCGACTTCGCCTCGGTGCACAACGCCCTGCGGGCAGGCAGGGTCCACACCGCCCTGCACGCCTGCGCGGGGGCACTGCTGCCGCGGTCGGACGCGCCGGCGATCCGGGAGCTGCGCGACGAGCTGGTGGCCGGGCTGCGCCGCGCCGTGCTGGCCGCCGGGGACCTCGACCTGCTGCAGGCGTTCGCCGGGCACCCCCTCGGCAGGAACGACCTCGAGGCCCATGAACGGCTGGTCGAGTTCCTCCCGCCCAGCGATGCGCGCCTGGGCCGGGTCGCCTTCCGGCGGTCGCGGCTCCAAGCCGACTGAGCCGTTCATCAGGCATGGCCGCCGGCATCGTTGCTGCCGGTCACGTCGGCCGCCGCGGCGAGCACCTCCGGGTGCGGCCAGTACCCATGGCGCAGGGACGGCGGGACGGGGGCCGCGGGTGGGTCGCCGGTCAGCGTGACGGAGGTGTCGGGCCCTGCCCACCCACCAGGGAGCGGCCACGCTGTGTCACCGGCTCCGGAGGCCGGACCCACACCCGGAGGACCCATGGCCGCAGGACATGGGTCCTGCACCGTCGACGGCCGGCCGCCCCGGCTCGAACCGGCTCGGGACAGCCGGTTTCGTCACCGGCCTGCTCGGCCTCGTGCTCCTCCGGGTGCCGATCGTCGGCCTCGTGCTGGGCCTGCTGGGCGTCGTCCTCGGCTGATCCCCGCTCCTCGGTCCCCGCCTGAGCAGGACGCCCCCGGACCCGCGAGGAGGCCCGACCCCGGCGCGCGTGCGCCGGGGCCGATCTCCGGTGTCCGGTGGGTCAGACCGTGTACTGGCGCACGGCCTCCTGCAGCTCGCCGCTCATCCGGGCCAGCTCGGCGGCGGCCAGCTGCGCGTCGGCGACCCGGTCGTTGGTCTGCTGGGTGCCGGCGGCCAGGCCGGTGATCGCCGTGGCGATGTTGCGCGAGCCCTCGGCGGCCTCACCCACGTTGCGGTTCATCTCGTTGGTGGTCGCCGTCTGCTCCTCCACCGCCGCCGCGATCGTGGTCTGGAAGTCGTTGATCTCCCCGATCACCGCGCTGATCTGACCGATGGCAGCCACCGCCCCGGCGGTGTCGGCCTGGATCGCCTCGACCCGGTGGGAGATGTCCTCGGTGGCCCGCGCGGTCTCCTGCGCCAGCTCCTTCACCTCGCTGGCCACCACCGCGAAGCCCTTGCCGGCCTCGCCGGCGCGCGCCGCCTCGATCGTGGCGTTCAACGCCAGGAGGTTGGTCTGCTCGGCGATGCCGTTGATCAGCTTCACCACCGCGGCGATCTCCTGCGAGGAGTCACCCAGCTTGCCGACCGTGCGCGTCGTGGCCGCCGCCACGCCGACGGCCTGGCCGGCCACCCGGCTGGCCTCGGTCGCGTTCTGCGAGATCTCCCGGATCGCGGCCTCCATCTGCTGGGACCCCGTGGCCACCGTGTCGACGCTGGAGGCGACGTCCCCGGCCGAGGCCACCACCACGTCGGCCTGGTCCGCCGCGGTCCGCGCGTTGTCCGCGATCGCGTCCGCCGCCGTGGTCAGCTGGGCCGACGCCGTGGACAGCCGGGCGGACGAGTCGCTCACCAGGGTCAGCACCCCGCCGAGCGAGCCCAGCGTGTGGTCCAGCGACCGGCCGACCTCCCCCAGTTCGGCCCCGCCGACGTCGCCGACCCGGACCCGCAGGTCGCCGCCGGCCACCTGCTCGAGGACGCCGCGGATCCGCTGGACCGGGCGGGAGATGGCCCGGGCGATGGCCCAGCCGATGAGCGTGGCCACGATCGTGGCGGCGGCACAGACCAGCACCATGGTCAGCAGGAAGTTCGACGCGATGCCGCGAGCCTCGGTGCTGAGCTCGCCGTTCATCGCCTCCTCCATGTCGATGAGCACGTTGATCGACGCCAGCCACTCCACGAAGAGCGGTTTCGCCTGGACGACCAGCACCTGGTACGCCTGCTCGAAGGCGCCCGACCGGCGGAGCTCCACGACCTGCGCGATGAGCGGCATCGTCTCGGCCTCGATCCGCTGGATCTCGGCGAGAGCCGCCACCTCATCGGCGTTCACGTTCGCCGGGTCCGCGTAGATCTCGTCCATGAGCACGGCCGAGTCGGCGTACTTCGCCTCCAGCGAGGCGATCCGGTCCACCTCGGTTGCGACGTCGGCATCGGTACGGGAGAGGACGACGTCCCGTACGGCGATGGCCCGGTCGTGGACGCTGCCGCGGAAGTTGATGGCGTACCGCTGCTTCACGCTGTTGAGGTCGTTGATGGTGGTCAGATGGGAGTTGATCTGTTCCACGCGCCAGACGCCCGTCCCGGTCAACGCGACCATGGACAGGACGACGACCAGGAAGCCGAGCGCGAGTCGTCGGCTGATCGACAGGTTGTTCAACATCGGGAGTGGCCTCACATCTCGGCATGCTGACTCGACCAGGAGGTCGTTGGCAGCCTTATCGGCCGCCCCACCAGGAGATGTGACGCCAATCCAGGATCAATTGAATAGCGCAGACAGCAAGATGGTGGGCAACCTCGACCATTCCGGGGAATGGTGGGCGATGCCCGTTAGTTCCGGATTTGATCCGATCCGGAAAGCTAGTGCAGTCCGGCGAGGAACTCCGCAACACCGTCGGCGTCATTGGTGCCGGTCACGTCGGTCGCCGCGGCGAGCACCTCCGGGTGCGCGTGCGCCATGGCCACCGCCCGGCCACCGCCCTCCCGCACCCAGTCGAAGGCCGCGACGTCGTTGGGCATGTCGCCGAAGTACACGACGTCGGCCGGACCCAACCCCAGGTCGCGGGTCACCTCGGCCAGACCGGTGGCCTTCGTGACGCCGCGTGCGGAGATCTCGGCCAGCGCGTCGGAGGAGGAGTTGGTGACCGTTGCCAACTCGCCGACCACCTCCTCCACCAGGGCGAGGAAGTCCTCCCGGGACATCGCCTCGTGCCGGGCCAGCAGTTTCGCCGCAGGACGGGCGACCATCTCCGCCAGCGTGGCCACCTCGACACCCGGGGCATCGAGGTCCCACCGCGGCCTGTAGACCGGCTCGTGACGGAACTGGTCGCCGTACTCGACGGCGAACCAGACGCTGGGCTCGTGCCGCCGCAGCCCCGCGGTCACCTTGTGCAGCACGGCCGGGGAGATGCCGTGCTCGTCGAGCACCGTGAACTGCTCGAGGTCCAGCCGCACGGCACCGTTGCAGCAGATCGCCGTCCCGGCGCCGAGCACCTCGCGGATCCCCTGCATCCACCGCGGTGGCCGGCCGGTGGCCAGCACCAGCGGGACGCCGGCGTCCCGCCAGCTACCGAGCTCGGCCAGCGTCTCCTCGCTGAGCGTCTCGTCGCTGCGCAGCAGCGTGCCGTCCATGTCGCTGGCGATCAGCCGCGGCCTCCAGTCAGACACCCAGCACCGCCTCCAGATAGCGCGCGACCCCATCGGCGTCGTGGCCGCTGGTCCGCCCGCCGGCCGCGGCACGCACCGCGGGGTGGGCGTTGGCAACGGCCACGGAGTGACCGCCGGCCGCGCTGACCGTGTTGATCATCGGCAGGTCGTTGGGCATGTCACCGAAGACCAGGACGTCGCCGAAGCCAACCCCGTAGGTCTCCAGGACGACGGCCAGACCGGTGGCCTTGGTGACCCCCGGCGGCAGCACCTCGATGAACCCGAGCCCGGCGTGGGTCACCTCGGCGACCGCCGGGTCGACCACCTGGCGCGCCCGGGCCAGCAGCTCGTCCTGGCCCAGGCGCGAGGAGCGCAGGAACACCTTGAGCACCGCACCGACCGGCAGCACCTCGTGCCGGGGCAGCAGGTGGGCCGGCTCGGGGTAGGGCCAGTCGAAGCCGTGCTGGACCCGCAGCGGACTCAGCGCCTCGGCCTGTTCGGCGGCGTCCTCCACCGCCACGATCAGCTCCCCGGCGGCGTCCTCGATCGCGGCGATCACACCGATGGCGTCCTCCCGGGACATCCCCACGGTGCGCAACACCTCGTCCCGGCCACCGTCAGCGCCGAACCGGACCACGTAGCCGCCCTGGGCGAGCACCGCGACACCCTGACCGTCCAGCGCACCGCGCACGCTCTCCAGCAGCCGCGGCCCCCGCCCGGTCACCCCGACGACCGGGATGCCGGCCTCCCAGCACGCCGCCATCGCCGCCCGGGTGCGCGGGCTCACCTCGCCGCGGGAGGTGAGCAGGGTGCCGTCCAGGTCACTGGCCACCAGCCGGGGACGCCAGCCGTCCAGCCGCGCGGCCAGGTCCCCCAGGTCGACGACGTCCTCGGAGCCGGACACCACGGCCGGCGCGGTCAGCGCGTTGGCCGCCCGGGCCGGGATGTGCCCACTCACGAGAGCGGCACCGGCGCGACCAGGCTCATCCCCGGGGTCAGCACCTCGTGACCACCCAGCCAGGGCCGCAGCGCCACGGGCACGTACACCGACCCGTCGGCGCGCTGGTGCACCTCGAGCAGGCACGCGATGGTGCGGGCGATCGCGCAGAGCGTGCCGTTGAGCGTGGCCACCGGCTGCGGGCGGCCGTCGGCGTCGCGGTAGCGGATGGCCAGCCGCCGGGACTGGAAGGTGGTGCAGTCCGAGGTGCTGGTCAGCTCCCGGTAGGTGCCCTGGCTGGGGAACCAGGCCTCGATGTCGAACTTGCGCGCGGCGCTGGTGCCCAGGTCGCCGGCGGCGATGTCGACCACCCGGTACGGCAGCTCGAGGGCCTGCAGGAACTCCTCCTCCCACTGGAGCAGGCGGCGGTGCTCGGCCGCGGCCTCCTCGGGCGGGCAGAAGCTGAACATCTCGACCTTGTCGAACCAGTGCACGCGGATGATGCCGCGGGTGTCCTTGCCGTAGGAGCCGGCCTCACGGCGGAAACAGGACGACCAGCCGGCGTAGCGCCGCGGCCCCTCCGACAGGTCCAGCACCTCGTTCATGTGCATGCCGGCCAGCGCGACCTCCGAGGTCCCGACCAGGTACAGGTCGTCCCGCTCGATGCGGTAGACCTCCTCGTCGTGCTCACCGAGGAAGCCGGTGCCCTCCATCGGCTCGGGACGCACCAGCGCGGGGGCGACGACCGGGGTCAAGCCGGCGGCGACGGCACGGGTGATCGCCAGCTGGGCCAGCGCGAACTCCAGCAGGGCGCCCGGGCCGGTGAGGAAGTAGAAGCGGGCGCCGGAGACCTTCGCGCCACGCTCCATGTCGATGGCGCCGAGCGCCTCGCCGATCTCCAGGTGGTCGCGGACCGGGAAGTCGTAGGTGGGCACGTCGCCGACCGTGCGCAGGGTGACCGCGTCGTCCTCACCGCCGGGCGGCACGTCGTCGTGGACGACGTTGGGGATGCGCAGGTGCACGGCCCGCAGCGCCGCGTCGGCGGTCCGCTCGGCCTCCTCGGCCTCCTTCACCGCGGCGGCCAGCGCCTTGGCCCGCTCGAGGACGGCGGGGCGCTCCTCCGGTGTCGCCCCCCGCACCGCCTGGGAAGCGGCCTTCTGCTCGGCGCGCAGGTCGTCGGCGGCCCTGACCGCCGCACGACGCTCGGCGTCGGCGGAGAGCAGGGCGTCGACCAGGGACTCGTCGGCACTGCGGGCTCTCTGGCTGGCACGGACGATGTCGGGGTGCTCACGCACGAGTCGCAGGTCGATCACAGTGGCGATCGTAGGTGCCGGGGTCTGCACCCCGTCGTCCTCGCGGGGGGACACCGCGGGCGGTGAGGGCTTTCGCCGAGGCACGAGGCGTGTCCGCATCGGCGCGGGGCCGGAGGCTCCCCGCCGTCGGGGACTGAGTCCCTCGTCGCAGCAGGGGTACGGCACCTGGCCGGGCTGTCGCCCGAAGGGTGACAATCCAGCAATGCGCTTTCTCGGCGACTCCCGACCGGCCACCGACCTGACCTATGCCGACGTCTTCATGGTGCCGGCGCACTCCACGGTCGGCTCCCGGCTCGAGGTCGACCTGACCACGCCCGACCGGGTCGGCACGACCATCCCGGTGGTGGTCGCGAACATGACGGCGATCTCCGGACGGCGGATGGCCGAGACGGTCGCCCGCCGCGGCGGCCTCGCCGTCCTGCCGCAGGACATCCCGATCGACGTGGTCGGCGAGGTGGTGTCCTGGCTGAAGACCCGGCACCCGGTCTACGACACCCCGA